>JBBIVC010000167.1:0-5509 GCA_037439905.1 Thermoflexus sp. | reverse complement strand
GCGATCGATGGACGTGGCGAAATGCTCGAGCCTTGCCATCTCAAACACCGGCTGCGTCTGCACGTACGAGGCGCCCGCTCCGAGCTTCGGGAGCAGGTTCTTGAGCACAGCCGCCTCGTCGCCGCCGTACTGGTTGAGCGTGGCGCCCACGATCGCCCCCGGGATCTCCTTGCGCGTCATGGCGATGGCCTCCCGGATGGTCACGCCGTCCCTGGTCTCGCCCGCCGCGTGGTCCCCCAGGATGCACAGCACCTGGCCGATGCCGCCCGCGGCCGCGCGTTCCAGGTCACCGGCGATCTCCGCGCGGGGCCGGCCGCGCGTCACCAGGTGCCAGGCGGGCTCGATGCCGGCCGCCTTCAGCTCGAGCGACGCTTCGAGGCTGGGCTGGCGCCCCGGGCGCTGGATGACGTTGATCGCCTGGGCGGCATCACCCAGCAGCCGCGCGCGACGCAGCAACACCTGCGGCATGTGCCGCTGGGGCGGCGTGATTTCGAGGGCGACCGCGAACTGCCCGGCATCGAGTTTCTCGGCGAACGGCACGCTCATACCGTCCGCGACCGCGACGCTGCCGTCCAGCCACCGCGCCGGTTAGTTGAACCCGCCGCGCGCCCCGCGGAGCCGTGGATCGAGCATGTCCCGCAATGCATCGCCAAACATGTTAAAGCTGAACACCGCCAGCGCGATGCACACCCCGGGCCAGACCACAGCCTGGAATTTCACCGTCGAGATTTGCTGCGCAAGGTTCAGCATCTGGCCCCACGTCGGCTTGTTCGGGTCCACCACGCCAAAGCCCAGGAAGCTGAGCGCCGCCTCGGCGAGGATCACCCCTCCCAGCCCGATCGTCGCCTGCACCATCAGCGGCCCAAAGATATTCGGGATCACGTGCCGGATCATGATCCGCCGGTCGGTGCAGCCCACCACCCGCGCGGCCTCGAGGAACTGCGCCGATCGCACCCCGATAACCGCCGCCCGGATCACCCGCGAGCCCCCGGCCCCGCCCAGCACGCCGAGCACCAGCGCCAGCTTGAAGAACGTGATGCTCGCCTGGTCGAACGGCAACGGTCCGTCGATGTCCAGCCGCCCGATCATCTGCGGGAGCGCGAGCAGCACCACCAGCGCCGGCAGAGCCATGATCGCGTCCACCACCCGCTGCACCGTTGCGTCGTACCACCCGCCAAAGTATCCGGAGGTCACGCCAATCACCAGCGACAGCAGCGAGCTGAGCAGGACCGACATGAACCCGATATAGACAGCCCAGCGGGCTCCGTAGACCACACGGCTGTACACGTCGCGGCCCAGCTGGTCGGTGCCGAACGGCTCCGAGAGGCTGCCTTCGATGGTGCGGGCAGGCGACGTGACCGTCGCCGGCTCCACCAGGGTCGGGCAGAGGAACGTGTCCGTGGGCCCCAGGCAATAGTTCTTGAGCCGCGGCGCCACGCCGGTCTGCGCGGGGTCGTGCGTGGCGAAGGCCTGGGGAACGGCTGCGACGACCAGCATGAACAGCAGCACGACGAATCCGGCGAACCCCAACGGCTTCGTTCGCGCCATCTGCCGGAAAAATCCCAGCAGCCGGGCCGGCAGCGACCGGCCGCCTTCGGCGCGGGCTTCGAACGGCGCAGCGATCGTTGCTCCTGCCATCGTCAGCTCCTTGCCCGCGGGTCGAGCAGCGTGTAGCTCACATCGACGATCAGGTTCACGAGCACCACGGTGATGGCGAAGAAGAGCGCCACTCCCTGGACAACGGCGAAATCCTTTTGGCTCACCGCCAGGATGAGGTGCCGCCCCATCCCCGGCAGCGAGAACAGCGATTCGAAGATCACGGTCCCTCCCACCAGGGTCGCCATCGTCAGGCCGATGACCGTGACCACCGGCAGCAGCGCGTTCTTCAGGGCGTGCCGCACCACGATCACGCGCTCGCGCAGCCCCTTCGCCCATGCCGTCCGGATGTAATCCTGGCGCAGCACGTCCAGCATCATCGTCCGCGCGTAGCGCATCACCTGGGCCGAGGTCGCCAGCGAGACGATGAACGCGGGCATCCACATCTGCTGCAGGTTGGCGATCGGGTCTTCCCGCAGCGACTGGTAGCGGATGCTCGGGATCCAGCCAAAATTCTTCGCCAGCAGCGCGAGCACGATGGTCGCAATCAGGAACCCCGGCACTGAAAGCCCGAAGATGGCGAATGACCGCAGCACGTAGTCTGGCCAGCGGTCCTGCCGCATCGCCGAAAAGACGCCGATGGGCACCCCGATGACCACGGCGAACAGGATCGCGAGGAACGCCAGTTCGAAGGTCACACCGATCTTCGGCGCCATCTCGCTCAGGACCGGCTTGAAGGTGTACGCCGATTCTCCCCAGTCTCCCCGCAGTACCCTCCCGAGCCACTTCACGTACTCGGTCGCGACCGGCTCATTCAGCCCGTAGGTCTCCTTGATCACGTTGGCCTGCTCCTCGGTGTACCCCTCGCCCAGCCGCGCCGCCACCACCGAATCCGGGTCGAGCCGGATCATCCCGAAGATCAGGAACGACACGATCAGCAGCGTCGGTATCGCAAGGAGGAGCCGCCTCAACACGAACTGGTACATCGCCATCAACCCCCGTGGCGGACGTGCCGGAAGTATAGGAGAAGCGCCTGATGAGCGTTGGGGCCGCTGCAAATGCGGCGGCCCCAACGACGCAATCGTCAGCCGTTCTGCCCGCTCAGGCCTTAAACCACATGTTCTCGGCCGCGTAGAAGCCCGCCGCGAATGGGAACGAAGCCGGGTTCGCCAGCCGCGCGCTCCACACTGTCAGCACCCCGCGCGAGCCCATCCAGATGGGGCCCGGGGCATTGATGATGTCGCGCTGGATCTCGTGCACCAGCGGGAGCCGCTGGGCGGTGTCGTACATCGTCGACTGCTTGTCGAGCTTCGCGTCCAGCCCCTCCAGCTTGTAATCGCCGTAGTTGCGCGTGCCCTTCGTCTTCACGTCCGA
This sequence comes from Thermoflexus sp., assembly GCA_037439905.1. Lineage (GTDB taxonomy): Bacteria > Chloroflexota > Dehalococcoidia > Tepidiformales > Tepidiformaceae > Amarobacter. The sequence goes on along the minus strand of JBBIVC010000167.1, from coordinate 2,539 downwards.
GTGGTGGTAGAGCGTGAGCTGCGCATCCGGGTAGCCGCCAGAGAGGAACAGCGTGGTCGCCAGGTTGTACTTCCGCTGCACCTCGCGCGGCAGGAAGTTCGCCGCGAAGTCCGTGCCCACGTTCTCCGTCTTCACCGTCACGCCGATGTCCTTCAGGTTCGAAACGACCACGTCGTGCACCTTCTCGGTGTCGAACGCCGTCACCGTGAGGACGGTCTCCTCGAATCCGTCGGCCAGGCCGGCCGCGGCGAGCAGGGCCTTCGCTTCCTTGAGTTCGTCCTCGCGCTTTCCATAGCCGGGCAGCTTTTTCAGCTCGGCATCGGGCAGCACCCAGAACGGCGCCGCCGGCGTCATCGGCCCGCCCACGAAGCCGAGCCCGCCAAACACCGTCTCGTACACCTGCGCGCGGTTGATGGCGCGCGAGAGCGCGAGCCGGACTTTCGGGTCCTTGTACCGGTCCACGCCATGGTTGATGAGGAGGCATTCCCGCGTCGTCGTGGGCGCCCGGGTGATGACATAGTTCTTGTCGTTCGCGAGGGTGTTCGCCAGGTCCGCTGGCAGGCCGATGGCATCGGTCTGGTTCGCGCGCAGCGCATTCAGCGCCTGTTGCGGGTCGGTCTGGTGCAGGTACTCGAACCCGTCGAACCAGCTCGTGTTCTCCCGCCAGTAGCCATCCGGGCGCCGCTTCAGCGTGAACTTCTGCGCCGCCACGAACGTCTCGAGCTCGTACGGCCCCGAGCCGATGACGTCCTCCGCCGACTTGATCGCCTCCTGTCCGCGGGAAGCGATCTCCTTCGGGATCACGAAGTTGTACTGGTCCGCCATGATGGCGAAGAGGTCGGCCTGCGGCGCCTTGAGCTTGAACTGCACCGTGTGGTCGTCGATAACCGTGATGCTGTCGACGTTCCCGAAGTTGCCGGCGCGGGGCGAAACGGTCGCGGGGTCCTTAATCCGCTCGAAGCTGAGCTTCACGTCCTCCGCGGTCACGGCACGCCCGTTCACGGGGGCCCGGTTCTGCCACTTCGCCTCGGGCCGGAGCTTGAAGATGAGCGTCGTCCCGTCTGCGGGGATCTCCGGCAAGGCGGCCGCCAGGTCACCTTCGACCGCCCCCGGGTCCTTGGTGCTGAACCGGATGACGGTGTTGCCGACCGCGCCCCAGAGCGAAATCGATTCAGCGGGAGTATTGGTCCGGTGGGGGTCGATGTTCGAACCGACGTTCGTGAGCGCCCGCAGGATGCCGCCCTTCACCGGCTTCGCCGAGGTGTCGGGCGTGGGTGCTACTGGAGTGAGGGCTGTGTTGTCGCCGCCGCCGTTCCCACCATCTCCGTCGTCGTCGTCGTCGCCGCAACCGACCAGCGCCAGGCCTGCAAGGCCCGCCGCCCCCGCGGCGCCGCCCATCACCAGCCTGCGGCGGTTCACCCGCCGCTTCCAATAGCCATCCCAGTAGCTGCTCATTGACTCTCCTGTCCGTCCCCTGTTGCAGGGGCCGCCAAATGCTGACGATGAGAGTACGTTGCAGTCAACTACCCTGGACGCGTGCGTCGCGCCCCCAGGCACTCGCAACCGTGCGATTCGCCCTACCGGCGGATGACGCTCTCGCCCAGCAGGTGTTCGCGCGCTTCCGCCACCACGTAGAGCGACCCTGTGATGCATACCAGGTCGTCTTCCTCGGCATGCGCCAGGGCGGTATCGATCGCATCCGGCACATTTTCCTCCGCGACCGCCGGCGGCCCGAGGAACCCGATCTCCTGGATCATCTGGTACGGGTCCATCGAACGTGGATTCCGGAACTGCGTGCACACGATGAGCTCGGCGTAGCGTGCGAGCTTGAACCCCATCGCCCGCACATCCTTGTCGCGCGTGCACCCGATGACCAGGAAACAGCGCCGCCAGCTGAAGTACTCCTTCAGCGCTCGCGCCAGCGCCTCGGCGCTTTCCCCGTTGTGCGCTCCATCGGCCACGATCAGCGGCTTCTGGCCCATGACTTCCAGCCGCCCGAGTACCCGCACATGCGCGATGCCATCCACGATTGCCTGTTCGCTGATCGTGTACCCCCGCGCCCGGATCGCTTCCGCTGCCGCCACCGCCGTGGCCGCGTTCTGCAGCTGATGAAAGCCCAGCATCGGCGTCCGCATCGCCCGTTCGCCGTTCGGCCCGATCAACCGGAACGACTGCCCGAACGGGTGCTTCTCCTGGACCACAACCTCGAACAGCGCGCCCGCATCCACCAGCGTCGCCCCCACCTCGATGCAGCGCTCGCGAATCACCTGGAGGACCGCCGGGTCGTGCTGCGGGGCAACCACCGCCGTGGTACCGGGCTTAATGATGCCTGCCTTGTCCTTCGCGATCTCGGCCGGGGTGTTCCCCAGGATGGCGGTGTGTTCGAGCGATATCGGCGTGATGACCGCGACCTCGGGCGGGTCCAGCACGTTCGTCGCATCGAACGACCCGCCGAGCCCCACCTCGACCACCTGCCATTCGACCCGCGGCCCGAAAGCGGCTTTGAAGCCATCAAAGCCGAAGTCGCGGCTGAACTCCT
>JBBIVC010000166.1:0-5537 GCA_037439905.1 Thermoflexus sp. | reverse complement strand
GACCCGGAAGACCACCAGCGAGACGGCCCCGGCAAGGCAGAGCATCGAGAAGTCGTTCGCCCAACTCCACGGCGGTGCGTCCTGTTCCCGGGGCGCCTCACCCCTCCACAGGAGCCCGAGCCGCGGGAAATCCCGCATTCCCACCCGCAGTCCGAACGCCGCCACCGGCAGTACCGCGAAGATCGCGCCGTTCACCTTGCACGCCACGGCCAGCCCGATAGCCGTCCCTATCCCGATGGCCAGCCACCACGAGGCGGCGCCCGCGCTCCGCACCCACAGGATGCTGAGCAGCAGCGTCAGCGTTGCGAAGAAGGTGAGATACGGGTCAGCCGTCCAGAAGTGCGCCAGCTGCGTCGGAAGTACTGCCAGCGCATACAGCAGCGCCGCCAGCAGCCCGGCCCTGCTCCCGAACAGCCGCCACCCGGCCGCGAACACCAGCAGGAGAGTCGCCGTATCGAACAGGGCGGTGACCCGCCGCCCCCACACCACCGTGGAGTCGTAGGAGTTGCCCGGCCCCGAAGGGTCATCTCCTGCAACCGTCGCCACCGCCTTCACCAGGAACAGCGGCAGCGTTCCGTACACATACGAGTTGGTCTCGCCGTCGTTGTACGGGTTGAGCGGACTCGTCGCCGTATCGAAGTACCCGCCCAAACTCGCCGGCCAGTCGATCCGGTTGGAAACCAGCGAGAGGAACCGCTCGTCAGGATGCATCTGCAAGGGCCGGTCGGATTCCGGCGGCTGGTCCCACCCCAGCCCGTGAAAGCGGAGGGCCGCGCCGAGCACCACGATCGCGACGAGCGCCGCCGTCTCCCGGCGCCAGGCCAGCTCCTTCACGCGCACGAGACCACGCGGCCAGCCCGCCGCTCGCCCGCTCGCCCCGGTCGTCCTTTCGGTCAAGCGCAACTCCGGTCCCTGGTGGCCTACAGCATAGCGGCGCCAACGCTCCGGCCAACCCGCAACCGGGAGCGCTTTCCCTCTCCCTTTCTCAGGCGCGCCCCGCTACTCCCCCTGCACGCAGCGCCGCCCGCTCGCCTGGCCCGAACCCCAGCTCCGCAAGCACCTCGTCGGTGTGCTCATCCAGCTGCGGCGCCGACGACCTGATCCGCGTCGGCGTTACGTCCATCCGCAGCGGCGGCCCGAACGTCTTGTACGGCCCGAGCAACGGATGCTCGACGTCGACGACATAGCCGTTTTCCACCAGCTGCGCATCGTGGAAAACGTCCGGGGGAAAGTTCAGCGGGCCGCACGGCACGCCACCGGCGCGCAGGAGCTCGACCCACTCCGCGGTGGTCCGTGTCGCGAAGAGGTCTTCCACCTCCCGCACCAACCCCGTCAGCCGGTCATAACCCTCGGCTGTCCCCAGGTCGAACCCGGGTTCCGTGCGGGGGTCGTGGATGCCCGTGACCGCCCGGAAGCGCGCGTTGAGCTGCGGGCTCAGGCAGCCCACGCTCACGAAGCTGTCGCGGGTGCGGTAGTGCCGGAAATAGATGTTCGCGTAGCCTCCCCGAACGTAGTGCCGCTCCCAGATCGCCCGCTGCTCCTCGAAACTCGCGCCCCGCTCACGCGCCCGCGCCATCTCCTCGCGATACGGCGCCTCCTTCTGCTCATCCGTCACGCCGAACCAGCTCAGGAGCTGGTGCCCAAGCGCCATCGCCGTCGAAAGCAGCGAGGTCTCCACTCGCTGCCCCTGGCCTGTCAGGTCGCGGTGCCGCAGCGCCGCCACCACCCCCAGCGCCGAGAACGCGCCCGTCCCCATGTCGTTGAACGCCGGCCGGATGTTCATCGGCGCCCCATCGCGCTCGCGCGCCGTCAGCACCGACGTCCCCGACATCGCCTGCACCACCACGTCGTACCCCGGGTCACCCCCGAACGGCCCGCGCATGCCCAGCGGCACGTGTTCGAGGTACACGATGCGCGGGTTCACCGCCGCGAACTCCTCATACGTCAGCGCGTAGCGCGGCAGGTCCGCCGGCTTCATCGAAACCAGCGCAACATCCGCCCACCGCACCAGCGCCTCGACCACCGGTCGCGCTTCCTGGCGCGTCACGTCCAGGCAGATCGAGCGTTTCCCGCGGTTCACCAGCGTGAAGCCCTTGCTTTCGCCCGGGACGATCGGCTCCATCGTGTAGCGGATGCCGTCGCCGGCGGGCGGCTCAACCTTCACCACCTCGGCGCCCATGTCCGCGAGCAGCAGCCCGGCAAACGGGATAGCCAGCGCCCCCGCGAACTCGACGACTCGGATGCCCTCCAGCGCCCCGGGTGGCAGAGCATCATCCATGGCCGCGCACCATACCGGATTCGCCCCGTGTCAGCGCTGCTTCAGCAGGTCCCGGATCTCCCGCAGCAGGGCAATATCCTCGGGTGTCGGTACATCTTCTGCGACTTCGCCCCGCTTCCTCCGCGCCGCCAGCGCGTTGAGCGGCTTCACCACGACAAAGAAGATGACCGCTGCAATCGAGACAAAGCTGATCACCGAATTGATGAAGGCGCCGTACAGGAAGCGGGAATCGTTGATGGTGAAGTCCAGCGCGCTGAAATCCGGCTCCCCCACGATCGCCGCGATCAGTGGCGTGAACAAATTCTCCACGGCCGAGGTCACCACTGCCCCGAACGCAGCCCCAATGACCACCGCCACCGCCAGGTCGATGACATTTCCTCGCAGGACGAAGTCGCGAAACTCCTTGACCATTGCGCACAACCTCCCGGTTTCCGCGGGATGCTACGGCCAATCCCGTACCCTCACAATAGGTCTGGCCAGCATGGCCTATGTGTACGAGGCCGGCCTGTCCGCGCCGGGCGCGCCGCGGCGCACCTCGGCAACGCACTCCGCCACAGCCGCCACATACTCGTCCGCGCTTTGCTCGTGCACCGGCGTGGCCATCACATGGATACCATCCGGGTGCGTTGTCCGGCCGCAGTACCAGCCGCGCGCAATCATGCGCGAAGCCACCGCCCCCATCTCCACCCCACTGACACCGTAGGCGAACGCGTACAGCGGCGGCGACCCGTGGACGCGCAGCCCCTCGATCCCCGAAAGCCCGGCGATGATCCGCGCCTTCGCCCGCATGCTCGCTGCCGCGATCTCGCGGTAGCCCTCCCGGCCGAGGTAGTTCAGCGCGGCCCACGCCGCCGCGATCGCCCCGCCCGGGCGCGTCCCCGTAAAGGTCAGCGACGAGTACATCCCGCTCGGCCAGTCGTCGAACGTGTACCGCGCGAACTCCCGGTGCGCCCGCGTCCGGAAGCTCACCGTCGAGGCAGGCTTCGCAGCGTACCCCGACTTGTGCAGGTCCGCGGAGATCGAGGTCACGCCCGGCACGCTGAAGTCGAACGGCGCCACCTCGTACCCCACTTCCCGCACGAATGGCGCCAGGATGCCCCCAACGCACGCATCCACGTGCAGCCACAGCCCGCGCTCCGCCGCGATTGCCCCCAGGTCCGGGATCGGGTCGACCATCCCCAGTGAATAGCTTGGCGCCGAGGCGTACATCCCCACCGTGTCCGGCCCGATCGCTGCATCGATGGCCGCGGGGTCCGCCCGGAAATCCTCGCCCACCGGCACCCGGGTCACCCGCATCCCCAGCAGGTGCGCTGCCTTGTTCAGCGCCGGGTGTGCCGAATGTGGCGCGACAATCTCTGGTTGCCGCACCTCCGGCCGCTGCTTCCGGGCCCACTCCCGCATCGCCGTGATCCCCTGGAAGATGCTCTCCGTCCCGCCCGAGGTGAAAATCCCCGCCGTCTCGTCGTCGCCGCCCAGCAGCCCCCGCACCATCGCGAGCACTTCGTTCTCCATCCGCCCGATGCTTGGGAACGCCTTCACCCCAAGGCCGTTTTCCACCAGGAACATGCCGAACGACTCGCGCAGCACGTGTTCCAGTTCTTCGTTCGCGTACCAGACGAACGCGCCGTGGCGGCCGCGCTTCCAATCCAGGTCGTGCCCGCGCATCGCCTGCATCTCTGGCTCCAGCTCAGCCCACGGCCGGCCCTTCTCCGGCAGCTCCATCACCATCACGGTTCCTCCGTTGCGCCCTCGCGCCGCGGCAAAGTCTACGCCGCACCTGGTCGCGCAGCGCGAAACCGGCATCAATTCTCGTCCAATCGGCCACTACCCAATTTCGGATGGGCGGGTATACTCCCCGATCGAGGATGGGAAGGTCTGCTATCTGCGATAGTCGGCCCATCGCGCTCAACCCGACGGAGGGAAGAAGTGCCCGCTTCCACCAGCCGAGATGACTTCCGTAATCCCACGCTGCGATCGCTGCAGAACCACTGTGTGCGAGGCCTCATCGCAATGGATTCTCCTCATGAAGCGCATCATGCGTAGACTGGTGGTGTCAGCCAGCTTTCTGATGGTGACGGTGCTCGGAGGGGCCGCCTGGCTCCTCATAGCGCACGACAGCTCCGCAACCCCCGTCCAGCGGGCGACCGACTACGAGTTGACAAGCGCGGTCGCTCCTGAGGTCGCCGTGAGGCACGCAGCTGAGCGAGCTGGCATCGATGTCGCCGTTCCAATGACTACGCTCCCGGGTGGTCTGAACCTCTGGGTGGCTGCCGCCGAGTACGGCCCCGAAGGCGTCGGATGGAACCTGAACACGGTGGTCCTCGACTACTACGTGGGCTCGGCCCCTGAAAAGGTCAACGAGCTGCTGAACTACCGTGGCCCCCGCGTGCAGATCGTGTACCGGGGAGTCCCCGGAACGCCAGCAGGTGATTACGTGGCGGTTTCCGGGCTTTCTAACGCCAATGCGAACGTCCTGGTCAACCGTTCCGCCGTTTCAGGTCATGCCACTGACGTCTACATGGTCCAGGGGGCAAGCCAGTCTGCGGAAGTTCGCGTGTGGAACCCCACGCAGGGCCCGATTCCGAGCACGGACGAGCTATCGCCGCTCCTGCGGGGCATCGCCGGGACCATCAAATGATGGTCGTCCGGAGGCCCCATACCTGGCTGGTGTGCCTCGTCCCTCGCTGGTTCTTGACCGCTTCCATACTGGCGGCGGTGGCGGCGGGTTGCGGGGGCGATCAGGGACAAGAGCCCCCGCCCGACATCGACGCCCCACTCGTCGACCCCGCGTCGCTCATCGATTGTGGCGAACTCCCGGCCGGCCCAATCACCGTCGGGCCGGCATCCCTTTCCCTCTCGGACGTTACGTGTGGCGCCGCGCTGCAGGCCGGCGGCGGGACCGCTCGAATAGCCGACCCGGAAGGGGGAGCCTTCGTCAGGCTCTATGCCGCCGCAACGTCCATGGAGTCCCGCTGGACCGTACCCGACTTGCTCATTCGCTGCGAGGGAACGACGGACCTGCTTCGGCCGACGCCATTCGAGTCGCGCCGCGCCTACCCCGCCGGGATCGAGGTGTCTGAGGGCCACACCGCGAAGGGATGGCTCGTGTTCGCGATCCGGTCCTCATGCAGCTCTCCGGAGCTGGTTGCCCGCAGCGGCGAGTCTATCGTCCGGTTGATGGACGCGGTGAGGTAGAGGCCGCCCTCACGGCTTCGGGATGAGGCCCGCCTCCTCCTGGATCGCCTTCAGGATCGCCCTT
>JBBIVC010000165.1:0-5539 GCA_037439905.1 Thermoflexus sp. | reverse complement strand
GTCGTGGGTCTCCGTGGGGAGTCCGACCATGAAGTACATCTTGATGCCGGTCCAGCCGCGCTGGAACGCGTTCTCAGCCGCGCCCAGGAGGTCCTCCTCGCTCACCAGCTTGTTGATGGCGTTGCGCAGCCGCTGGCTCCCGGCCTCTGGAGCGAGTGTGAGCGTGTGCTTCTTGCCACGCGCGACCGCGTTCGCCACGTCCACCGAGAAGCTATCGACGCGCGTGCTCGGGATGCCTACCTTCAGGTTCTCGAAGGTGCTCGTGAGCTGGTTCACCATCGGCACGATCTGGCTGTGGTCGGTGGTGCTCAACGAAAGCAGCGAAAGTTCGTCGTACCCGGTGTTCGCCATGAGCTCGCGCGCCGCCTCGACTACCTCCGCCGGGCTGCGCTCGCGCGTCGGCCGGTAGATCATGCCCGCCTGGCAGAACCGGCACCCCTGGGTGCAGCCGCGCTGAATCTCCACCGCGGCCCTGTCGTGGATCGTCTGCAGGAACGGGACGATCGGCCGTACCAGCGGCGGCGGAAGCTTCTCAACGATGCGCCTCCGAATGACGCGCGGCGCCTCCGGGACGGTTGGCTCCAGGGCGGCGAAATGTCCCGCCTCGTCATACCTCGCTTCGTAGAAGGCGGGGACGTACACGCCCGGCATCGCCAGCAACGCGCGCAGCCGCTCGGCCCGCGGGGCGCCACGGCGCTTCCACTCCCGCACGAGGCCGGCCAGCTCCACCACGGCTTCTTCCCCCTCGCCGAGGAAGAACGCATCGACGAAGGGCGAGAGCGGCTCGGGGTTGAACGCCCCGCTTCCGCCGCAGATGACCAGCGGATGTTCGTCCGTCCGCTCGCGCGCCCACACCGGGATTCCCGCCAGGTCGAGCATGTTCAGCACGTTGGTGTAGGTCATCTCGTACTGGAGCGTGAAACCCAGCACATCGAAATCGCGGATGGGTGTGCGTGTCTCCAGGCTCCAGAGCGGTACGCCAGCCCGGCGCATCTCCGCCTCCATGTCCTCCCAGGGGGCGAATACTCGCTCGCAGGCGACGTCATCGATCCCGTTCAGGATGTCGTACAGGATGCCCAGGCCCATGTTCGACATCCCAATGTCGTAGGCATCCGGGTACGCCAGCGCGATGTGCGCCGCCGTGGCGCTCCAGTCCTTGGTCACACTGTTCCACTCGCCGCCGGTATACCGGGCCGGTTTCGATACGCGCGCCAGCAGCTGGTCGATCGAGGCAGTCATGGGATTCCTCCTGCGCCGGCTGGTGAGAAGGCCGGCGGGGCGAAGTTCCATGGTAGCAGGCCGGTCGCGACCGCCGAACTACTAACAAAACGCCCGCGGTGGTAGCGTGCCCCCATGACCTTCGACGCCGTCATCGTCGCTGCCGGGTCATCAACGAGATTCGGCGAAGCCGACAAGCTCTCGGTCGAGCTCTGTGGGCGCCCGGTGCTCGCCTGGTCGCTTGCGCTGTTCGGGGCACTCCCGGGCCTGGGCCGGCTCGTGGTCGTGACATCGCCCGAGCGCATCGCCGGGGTGGCGGCGATGGCTGAGCGATGGTGCTCGCGGGAGGGCGTTCGTGTTGTGCCCGGCGGCCCCCGCCGTCGGGATAGCGTGGAAGCCGGCCTTCGCGCATGCAGCGCCCGCTACGTGGCCATCCACGACGGCGCCCGGCCGCTGGCCACCACGGATCTCGTCGAACGCGTGGTCGCCGCTGCGGCCGGACGCCCTGGAGCGATCGCCGCCATCCCCGTGACCGACACGATCAAGGTGGTTCGCGATGGGGTCATCACCGGCCATCCCGACCGTTCGACGCTCTGGGCCGCGCAAACCCCCCAGGTCATCCTCCGGACCGCCTGGCTCGATGCCGCCGCCATGAGCGACAACGACGAGACCGACGACGCGGCCATGCTCAGCCGCCTCGGGCTCGAGTGTGCCATCGCCGAGGGGAGCCCGGACAACATCAAGATCACCCGGCCCGGGGACCTTGAGGTCGCCGCAGCCATCCTCCGGGCCCGCGAGGGCGCGCCATGATGCGGGTTGGGATCGGCGAAGACCTCCACCGGGTCGACGACGCACGGACGCTGATCCTGGGCGGCATCATTATCGAGGAGGGGCCCGGACTCAGCGGCCATAGCGATGCCGACGTTCTCCTCCATGCCATCACCGATGCCATTCTCGGCGCCGCGGCCCTTGGCGACATCGGCCACTACTTCCCGCCGAACGACCCGCGGTACGCCCACGCGGATAGCGCCGACTTCCTCCGCAAGGCGCTCGACCTCGCCCGCGAAGCTGGCTGGCGGGTCGCGAACATCGATGCCACCGTGCGCACCGAACGCCCGAAGCTCGCTCCGTACATTGGCCACATCCGGGAGCGCATCGCGGAAATCGCCGCCATCGAGCCCGGCCAGGTGAGCGTGAAGGCCAAGACCTCGGAAGGCCTTGACGCGGTTGGCCGCGGCGAGGCCATGGCCGCGACGGCCGTGGTCCTCCTTGAGCGCTGAAGGGGCCTGTCAGGAACTCCGCGTGCGATAGACCATCGCGCCATCGATTTCATGGCACTCCAGGTGGCCCGATGCGGCCAGCCGCTCGAGCAACGCCTTCGCCTCATCGCGCGTCAACGATGACCTGAGCGCGAGCGTCTCGGCGGTGAGCGTGCCCTGCGCCCGCAACGCCCGGAAGAGCTCGCGCTCACGCCGCCGCTCCCCGGACTCGAGGTGTTGCTGCCACACCGGGCCACGGAGCACGATGGCCAGCAGCCCGGCCGGCGCAACAAACCCGCCCGCAACCGCCGCCGCGCTCACGATCGGGCCACCACCGTGCTCGGGCACGATGAAGATGGCCACTGCCATGATCGCCGCCGCCCAGGAGAGCACGGCCAGGCCGAGCGCCATGCCCGTCCAGATCCTCGCCACGGCCAAACGCTAGCACGCCCGGCGCCCCCGGGGGATGCGGATCACGTGCCTACGCCATAGGCTGCCGGGCCGCTACGCTCAGTCCCGTGCCGAAGCGGATCATGGATGTCGCGCTTACGCTGATCACCGCCCCCATCTGGGTTGTTGCGATGCTCATCACCGCGGCCGTCCTGGCAATCGACCTGCGCGGAAACCCCTTCTTCCTGCAACAGCGAGTCGGGCTCCATGGCAAGCCGTTTACCATGATCAAGCTCCGCACCATGCGCCACGCACGCGCGGGCGAGCAGGAGAACTACCACATCCAGGACTTCAAGACGTTCGTGTTCTCCCCGCCCGGCAGGCCCAACCCCAGGATCACGCGCATCGGCGCCCTCGCCCGCAAAACTTCGCTTGATGAGCTCCCAAACCTGCTCAATGTGCTCAAGGGCGAGATGTCGCTCGTTGGCCCGCGGCCGGAAATCCCGGAAATCGTCGCCCAGTATCCCCGGGAGTATCATCGCCGCCACGATGTCTTGCCGGGCATCGCCGGCCTCGCCCAGCTGAACGGGCGCTCGGATTTGACCTATGACGAAACCGTTACCTACGATCTCCGCTACGTGGACAACCACTCGGTGCTGACCGACCTCAGCATTCTCGCGCGCACCCTTCTCCGCGTGGTCCAGGGGAGTGGCGCCCGATGACGGACCGGCATCCCTCCCTCGCAGGCAGGCTTTTCAGCGGCGATAAGGCAGCAACGGCCGGCGCCATGGCCCTCGATGTGATGGTCATCGCGCTGGCCTATGCGGCTGCGCTCCTCCTGCGCTTCGATGCCGATGTCCCCCAGCGGAACCTGGACTTCATCCTGCGCGTCTTCCCCTTGCTCGCCCTGGTCTATATCGCCGCGAACGTGGTCTTCGGGGTCTACCGCACGATCTGGAGCTACGGCAGCCTCGGCGACATCCTCAATCTCTTCCTGCCCATCCTGGCGGCCACCGCGCTCATCTTCGGCGTCAACTTCTGGGTGCGCGAACGCGACCTCCCGCTCTCCGTCATCCTCATCGCCGGCGAACTCATCTTCCCCGGCATGGCCTTCGTCAAGATGCGGAGCCGATTGCTCACGCGCCTTCCCCGGGCAGCCATCGCCTCGCAGCGCCTGCTCATCATCGGTGCCGGGCACACGGGCCAGGCCCTCGCCCGCGAACTCCAGAACAGCCCCGGCCTGAACTACCAGCCGATCGGCTACCTGGACGATGATCCCCGCAAGCTCAACCGCCGCATGCACGGCCTTCGCGTCCTTGGCGCCGTGGGCGAGCTTGAGCTGCAGATCCGGGAGCACTCCGTCGACGCGGTCGCCATCGCCATCCCCCGGGCTTCGGGACAGGTCATCCGCGCCATCGTCGCCACCTGCCAATCGGCCGGCGTGCCCGTGCGAATTGTCCCCGGGGTCGAACGCTGGCTTGCCAGCGGCCACACAAACGCCCTGCGCGATATCACGCTCGATGACCTCCTCGGCCGCGAGCCCGTGGAGATCGACTTCGTCGCCTGCAGCCAGTCGGTCAAGGACCGCGTCGTCCTCGTCACCGGGGCCGCGGGATCGATCGGGTCGGAGCTCTGCCGCCAGGTGGCCACCTTCCAGCCGCTGGAGCTGCACCTGCTCGATAACAACGAGAGCGGCCTGTTCGACCTCGCGGCCGAGCTTGCCGGCGTCTCGCCCCAGACAACCATCAAGCTCTGGCCGGCCTCGGTCATCGATGCGGTGAAGGTCGACCAGGTTTTCAACCAGGTGCGCCCCCAGCTCGTCTATCACGCGGCCGCCTACAAGCACGTGCCCATGCTCGAATCCAACCCCGACGAAGCCTTCCGCGCGAACGTCCTTGGGACGCTCCACGTGGCTGACGCTGCCCGGAAGTACCAGGCCGGCACGTTCGTCCTCATTTCGACGGACAAGGCTGTCCGGCCCACCAGCATCATGGGCGCTACCAAGCGGATCGCCGAGCTGCTGGTGCTCGCGCTCGCCCGCGAGAGCGAACGCACCCGGTTCGTGGCTGTCCGCTTCGGCAATGTCATGGGCAGCCGCGGCTCGGCCCCGCTCACCTTCCTCAAGCAGATCGAGCGCGGCGGGCCCGTCACTGTTACCCACCCGGACATGATGCGCTACTTCATCAGCATCCCCGAGGCCGTCAGCCTGGTCATCCAGGCTGGCACCTTCGGCGGCAGCGGCAACATCTACATGCTCGATATGGGCCAGGAGATCAACATGCTCGAGCTCGCCGAGCGCATGATCCGCCTGCGCGGCCTGCGCCCGGGCGATGACATCGAAGTGGTCTTCACCGGCCCGCGCCCCGGCGAGAAACTCCGCGAGGAACTTGTCGCTGATTTCGAAAAGGTCGAGCCCACCGAGCACCCGAAGGTGATGCGCCTCACCGCCTCCGCCGAAATCTCCGAAGCCGAGATTCTCCGGCTCATCCGCGAGGTCGAGGCCGTGCTCCACGGCGACCCCGAGGAGCTCCGGCGCCGCATCCACCTCGTCGCCCGCAGGTTCTCGAACGACGACAGCCTCGACGACGCGACCCACGACCCCGCAGGGGAGCCAGCAACGCGATGACCGGTTTCCGCGTGCACCCCACGGCCGAGGTCAGCGGCGAGGCATC
>JBBIVC010000164.1:272-5617 GCA_037439905.1 Thermoflexus sp. | reverse complement strand
AGCAGCACGTCGGCCCTCAGACCCGCAGCCTTGCGTATGCTCATCGACAGCATCGGCGCGGAGGCGGACCAGTGCCGCGAAAACGCCGCGATCACCAGCCCTCCCGAGGCGCCAGCCAGGAAGCGGCGGCGGGTCAGCATGCCACCACGGTACCCCGGCGCCCCGGAGCAGTCACCCGCGAAACGTAAAATCCGGGTCAGCAGGGCCGCGCAGCGCCCGCCGGGCTGCGTCGCGCGCCGCATCGATGGTCCCGAGCACCTTCGCTGGCCCGGGGATTCCCGAGAGGATGAAGTTCGGCACCTCGCCAGCGGTCTGGCAGCGCACGTCACCGAAATCGAAGAGCGTGGCCAGCACGCCCTCCCGGACAACATTGATGTCTTCCACATCCACCAGGTCCGCCGACGACATCCGGTGGTGGAACCAGTGCCGCCGAATCGAGTCGATGATTCGCTGGTTCGTCACCACCCAGACATCGTTCTGGTAGCGGTACCAGGTGAAGTAGCCACGAACCAGCCAGTACAACGCCCAAGCCGCGATAGCCGCCATGGCGACCCGGCCCACCGTCCCATCGAAGCCGAATGTCCTGGAGACGGCGATGATGGCGAGCACCGTCCCGCCCAGCCCGGCCACCGCCACCCCCACCATCCGCAGGCTGAAGTACAGCCAGTGGCGGCGGACCAGCAAGAGCAGAGCCTCGTCCTTTTGCAGCGGGACTGGCACGGCTCGCGCCTGTGTGGGTGGAAGGCCGGTCACCGTCGTTCTCTCCCCGTCAGCTCGTGACGGCCCCCTCTGCCGCGCTCGAAACGCTCGCTGCGTACTTGGCGAACACGCCCCGCGTGTACTTCGGCGGGAGTGGCTTCCACGCCGACCGGCGGCGGGCAAGTTCCGCCTCGTCCACCTCCACCGTCAGCTTCCGGGCATTGATGTCGAACGTGATCGTGTCGCCTTCGCGCACGAGCGCGATGGGTCCACCAACAGCCGCCTCGGGGGCCACATGCCCCGCCATCAGCCCGCGGGTCGCTCCGCTGAAGCGCCCGTCGGTCAGTAGCGCGACCGACTCGCCGAGGCCCTCCCCCACAAGTGCCGCGGTGACTCCGAGCATTTCGCGCATGCCGGGCCCGCCTTTCGGACCTTCGTTCCGGATCACCACCACGTCGCCCGCGTGGATCTGGCGTTCCGAGACCGCCCTGAATGCGTCCTCCTCGCACTCGAACACGCGGGCCGGGCCCTGGTGGTACAGGCGCTCATGGCCGGCCACCTTCACCACGCAACCCTCCGGTGCAAGGTTTCCCTTCAGGATCACGAGTCCCCCCGTGGGCTTGAGCGCCCGCTCGACCGGGAGGATCACGTCCTGGCCGGGCTCCTCCTGGGCATCCTGCGCCTCCTCGGCAATGGTTCGCCCGGTGACGGTCATCACATCGCCATGGAGCTTGCCGGCCTCGAGCAGCCGCTTTGCCAGCAGCCTGGTGCCGCCAGCCCGGTCCATATCAAGCGCCACGTAACGGCCGCCGGGACGCATGTCGCCGATGAGCGGCGTCTGTTCCGAAATCCGGTCGAAGTCATCGATGTTCAGTTCGACCCCGGCCTCCTTCGCGATTGCGAGGAGATGGAGCACGACGTTGGTCGAACCACCGGTCGATGCAGCGCAGATGATCCCGTTCTCGAAAGCCTTGCGCGTCAGGATGTCGCGCGGCTGCACGCCGCGGCGCAGCACGTCCATCACGAGTTCGCCGGTCCGGTGCGCGACGGACTCCTTGCGCGGGTCGGTCGCCCCGACCGTGGCGCTCCCCATCGCCGAAAGGCCAAGGAACTCCATCACCGTGGCCATGGTGTTGGCCGTGTACTGCGCCCCGCAGGCGCCGGCCCCCGGGCAGGCGGCATCGACGATCTCTTCGAGTTCGGCCTCGCTGATGGTCCCGGCCGCCTGCTGCCCCACCCCTTCGAACACATCCTGGATGGTGATATCCCTCCCCCGGTAGCGGCCCGGGGCGATGGAACCTCCATACAGGATGACCCCCGGGAGATTGAGCCGGGCGAGCGCCATCGCCGCCGCCGGGATGGTCTTGTCGCACCCGACGATGATGACCGCGGCATCGAACGAATATCCGATGGCCGCAAGTTCGATCGAGTCCGCGATCACCTCGCGAGAAACGAGCGACGCCTTCATCCCCTCCGTCCCCATGGAGATGCCGTCGGAGATAGAGATGGTGTTCACCTCCATCGGAGTGCCGCCAGCGGCCCTCACGCCCGCCATTACATCCCGCGCCAGCTCGCGCTGGTTGAAGTTGCACGGCATCGTCCCGATCCACGAATGCGCGACCATCACAAGCGGCTTCTTCAAATCCTCCGAGGTGAACCCGACCGACTTGAAGTACGAGCGCGCCGGCGCTCGGCCGGGCCCATCGACCATGATGCGGCTGTGTGCGCGTGGGTCAGGATTCATCTCGATACTCCAGTGGGTGGTGAGTGAAGCTTACCCTCGCAGGAGGCGACGTTCGAACCGCGCCGCGGGCCCATGCGGGCCGGAGGGAGAAATCGCGCGGTCCGGTGTGTTAAGGTATCGCCGTGCGCCGCACCAGTTTTGCCGGCATGGAATGTTCAGTCGCGCGTACGCTCGAAGTTGTGGGCGAATGGTGGACCATGCTGGTCATCCGCGAAGCCTTCAACGGGGTGCGCCGTTTCGATGACTTCCAGAGCCGCCTGGGCATCGCCCGGAACGTGCTCGCTGCCCGCCTGCAGAGCCTGGTCGACCATGGCGTGCTCGAACGCCGCCAGTACCAGGACCGTCCCCCGCGCTGCGAGTACCGCCTGACCGAGAAAGGCCGCGACCTCTACCCCGTGCTGATCGCCATGCTCACATGGGGCGACCGGTGGACCGCCGGCGAGGATGGCCCACCGCTCAGGCTCGTGCATTCCTGCGGACACGAGCCGCAGGCCACGCTGGTGTGCTCCCATTGCGGCGAAAAGCTCGACGCGCGGCAGGTGCGGGCAGAGCGCCCCGCCCGGGCGGCGGCCACGGACTCGCCTTCCACCTAGACGAGCGGCCAGGGATAGTGCCGGCTCTGCCCGGGCACCGGGAACTTCCCGGTTTTCAGCAGACGCTCCATCCGCTGCAGCAGTGGCGCGCTTTCATGCTGATGTAGGAGCCCGAGAAGCACCCCGGCCTCCGGCGCTTCCGCCGCGATGGCCAGGCCCGCCTCCTCCACGTCCGCCAGCAGTTCAGCCGGCACATCTTCTCCGGCCCAGTCCCAGATGACCGACCGCAACTTGTGCTGCGGATGGAAGCACAGCCCGTGGTCGATCCCCCAGATGTGGTCCGAGCTATCAAGCAGGCAGTGTCCGCCCTTGCGGTCAGCGTTGTTCGCGATGGCGTCGAAGACGCAGATTCGCTGCAGCTGCGGCACGAGCTCCGGGCGCTCCCGCTGCTCGAAGAAATGCTGGCCCGGGTCGTGCGGGATGAAGAGCTGCAACGAACCCACCCCCTGGGGGCCATCGCGGACCACCGTCGGGGGCACGAACCGCCAGCCGAGCAACTTCGAGAGCTCGTAGGCGGCCGCCTCGTGCCGGTAGAGCGCACCCTCGGGAAAGTCCCAGAGCGGCGACTCTCCCTTGTGCGGCTTGTAGACCCCGGCGAACTGCTGGCCCCCGGCGCACAGTTGCGCCAGGTACACGTAGTTGGAGGAGTACCAGATTGGCCGGCAATCGAGGAACTCGGCTTCGCGGAGCAGCTCCTCGGCTTCGGCGAACTCGATGCCTTCCGTCACGCATCGAGCTTACCAGAGCCACGCACCCGCCCGGGTCACGGACCGTTGCCTCAGACGGTGATCGTCCCGGTGAGCACCGTGACCGCGGTCCCTGCGATTCGGACCTCCACGGGCTCATCGCCTTCTGCGTCCACCTCAACCTCCACCAGGCCCGGCCTTCCCGCGAAGTGTCCCTGCTCGACCGTGTAGCGCGGCTCGCGGAGCAATCCGTGCTTCCAGAGGTAGGCGGCCATGCCGCCGGTCGCGCTGCCGGTGACAGGGTCCTCGGGAATCCCTGCGCCGGCTGCGAAATGCCTCGCGTGAGCGCGATTCGCCGGGTCGAACGCCTCCAGGGCGAAAACGTGCGTGCCGAAGAACTGGTTGGCCTCCTCGAGGTCCCCGAGCCGCTGGAGGTCCGGCCGGATGCGTCCCAGCGCCTCCAGGGAACGCAAGGGCACCATCGCCTGGTGCGTGCCCGTTGAAACCACCTGCAGGGGGACATCGACGCGGATGTCCTCGACCTCGATGCCCAGGGCCCGGGCGAATGCCTCCCGATCCAGCATGCCCAGGAACTCCGGGCGTGCCTGCGTCATCACCACCCGGATGAAGCCCTCCGGGGCGCGCGCTACTTCTACCGGGAGCACACCGGCGTTCAGTTCCTGGGTTACCCGCGCCGTGCCGCGCGACAGGTCGATCCTCCCTTCATCCGCCAGGGTGAACATCGTGGCGATGGTTGGATGGCCGGCCAGGGGGATCTCCTTCTGCGGCGTGAAGAACCGCACCCGGAAGTCGGCCACCCTCGATGGGAACACGAACGCGGTCTCGCTCGCGTTCAGTTCACGGGCGATCGCCTGCATCTGGCTTTCGCTCAGCCCTTCGGCTCGGGTGACCACCCCGCACGGGTTGCCGGCGTAGCGCCGGGTCGTAAACGCATCGACAATCTTGACCTGGTAATCGGGCATGCTCCCGAGCATAGGCAGGCGCCGGGCTTCCCGTCAGTGGCCCGCCGCACAGGAGGGTGAAACTTGGAACGATTCCCGCTCGAGGATGACGCGCTCTGCGCCGAGATCGGCGAACTGCTCGTTGCGCGTGGCGAGAAGGTCGCTGTCTCCGAGACGACCGCCGGCGGCCTGATCAGCGCCCGCATGCTGAGCGTCCCGGGTGCCTCGCGCTGGTACGACGGCGGCATCGTGCCATACGCGGGCGCGCACCGCTGGGAACAGCTCAACCTCGACCGTGAGATTGCGCGCGAACACGGCGCCGTCAGCCCGCAGTGGGTCTCCGCCACGGCCGAGGGACTGCGCCAGGCGATGGGCGCCGCTTGGGCCGTCGCCGAAAGCGGCATCGCCGGCCCCCAGGGCAGCCGCCGCTCACCGAAACCCGTGGGATCCGTTGCCATCGCCGTCGCCGGACCGGACGGCACCGTCACCGAAGAGCACGTTTTCCCGGGCACGCGCGCCCAGGTCATGGTCCAGATTAGCCAGCGGGTGCTGGAGTTGCTGCGTGAGCGGCTCCAGGCCGTCCCGCGGACCTCGTGACAGGGGGCTGACGCGGCCCTCAGAACACCTCGAACAGGCTGAACCGTGGCCCGTCCTTGCAGCA
>JBBIVC010000164.1:0-222 GCA_037439905.1 Thermoflexus sp. | reverse complement strand
GCCGCCCGTCTGGTCGCGGAGTGCGAGGCCGGCCTCCATCAGGATCTCCGGCGATTGGCGCCGCCCGTTGTTCCGCAACACATCCGCCAGCGACTGGAACATCGGGTTCGGCCCGCAGGCGTAGATCCGGTTCGCCCATTCCTGGTACTTCCCCAGGTGCTGCGTGACGAACCCCTTGGGCCCCGCCGAGCCGTCCTCGGTGACGACCACATACTCCACTTC
>JBBIVC010000163.1:0-5629 GCA_037439905.1 Thermoflexus sp. | reverse complement strand
GCGCCATCTGTTCCGCCGCCGGCCTGGCGGCAACGCGTCTCAGCGCCGAGGCGGTGCAAGCCGAACAGCCCGCACCACGTATTTCGGCATTCCACGGCCCATCCACCGGCCTCTCCTACGCCGCTCCAACGGTTGTCACCCAAGCGTCACCCGTTGCCACCCCCACGCTCCCCGCCATCAGCGAATCGCCCGCAACGCCCGCCGTCGCCGATGTTCCGACGACACCAACCCCGCCCGTTGAAGCGCGTGGCGGACCGCCTTCCGCGCCGTCTCCCTCTCCCACTACCCCCGCTCCCGCGGCATCCGTCGAGGCGCTCCCATCGAGCATCGAGCAGCCCGCCGATGTCCTCGTCGCCCGGGAAAAGGCCGCCGCGCTCGCCGATGCGATGAATGCTGCCCGCATCGCCGGGGGACTCCCGGCACTCGAACGCGACGCCGCCCTGGAGGACGTCGCCTACACGCGCGCCCGGAATCTCGTACGCGGCGGCTACTTCGATCACTACGGCCCGGACGGAGAGAGCGCTTTCTCGGAGCTCGCTGCACGTGGGATTGTCTATGCCCTGGCCGGCGAGAACCTGGCCCGCAACAACTACCCCGAGCCGCGCACGGTCGCCGCAGCCTTCGATGGCCTGATGGCCAGCCCTGGTCACCGCGCAAACATCCTCGAGCCGCGCTTCTCGCGCGTCGGCGTCGCCGCCGTCAGGGACGGCCGAATCTGGCTCTACGTCACCGTCTTCATGGACTGAGCGCACCTGCCCATGCTTCCGCCCAAAAACCACGTGCCCGGTCGCGCGCGGTATCCCGTATGCGCATGACACGCGAACCGGGCGACCGGTCGAGGGTGGGAGCCGCTAACCGTGAGAATGGAATGCGAGTGAGCAGCGATCGGATGGTCGCCGGCAGCCAGTCGAATGGGGTCCACATGGGCGGCGACGACGCAAAGGCCCAATCACCGGGTGGTCCATGCGGTCCCAGGTACGAGGTACCGTGCCGCGGCCCAGCCTTCGCGCCCGTCCGTTGTTCGCACCGCGAGCCACTGGTCACCATCCGAATTCGCGGCGTTCGCGGCGGCGTCTCGGAGCGGCACCAGAACCCCGTCCGCGTAGCAGTTGAGGACCGCGCCGGTCGTCGATGGACTCGCACGAACGTTCAGGCAGTCTTCGGGCGTGCTCACCCGCGCGAATGGGCCCACGGCGATGTGCCGGGGCACTGGTCCGCCAGACTTGCCCGCGAGCTTGGGCACGAAGTCGGCGATCGGAGACACGACCCCGGTCCCGAAGTCAATCACGGCGGGGATTCCGCGGAAGGTCTCGTCCGCCGACCCTTCGAGGTAGTCAGCCGCCCTGAACGAAGCCCTCCCGACCGCAACCGTCCGGGAAATCCAGCCGGCGACGAACATGAACTCAAGTCGATTGGCTGTCTGCAGGCGGTAGACGCCGTCGAACTCGCCGGTCGCGACGTCGAGAAAGCCAAGGTAGTTGTCACCGGAAGCCTCCATCCACCCAACCTGGAAGCGCAAACCGTTCGGCGTGGAAATGAATCCCATGGGAGACGTTGACCTGGCGGAATCCGGCAGCGGAATCGAAGCGAGCTTTTCTCCCCTCTCCAAATCCCACAGTGTGCGGCGGTCCTCCGCGATGCCCGCGATGACCAGCGCGCCGTCCTTTCGTCCACTGTAGACGGCGGCGTTCGGGCTCACCTGTGCCGGGAACGGAATCTCCTGTGCTGCGTCGCCGGTCACGCGCCACAGCCCGAACATGTTCGATGGCTCCAGGCCGCGCAGGTAGATTTCGTCTCGCTCGATCGCCTCAATGGTGTCCCACCATCCCCGCTCGACGGTAACAACGTCGCGCCACGTCACTCCGCCATCATCGGACCGGACGATCGTGACGGGCTGAGGCTCGCCGTAGCAATAACCGTGGCACAGGCTGGCCGCCATCTCACCGCCGGCACCTACGGCCATGCCCACGAACGCCCGTCCGCCGGCGTCGAACGTCGAGAGGATGAGGTCGTCGGTGATTAGCGCACCCAGTGGATCGGTGTAGTAGCGGCGAAGGGCTGTGCTGGGCCCCTCCCACACACCGTCGAACGCGTACATGACGACTTCGTTCGGGAAGGCGACCGGGTCGCCCGCCACGAGCGTCTTCGCGTTGGGGAAGGGAAGTGTCCCGGACGACGGCGTGGCGGCCACCGTTGCTGAGCGGGTCGGTGAACTCTCTGCTGGCTCTTCTCCATTCCGCGTGACCGTCGGCGTGGCCCCGCGCGACTCCCAATCGGAACAGGCTCCGCATACCACCAGCAACGCGACTCCAGCGAAGAGAACGTGCCTCATCACTTCACCCAACTCCCCAACGCGGCACTTGGTTCCAGGGCTTGTGTGATCTTCACCGGCAGCTCTCGGCTCGATACTGGCGGCGGAGCGGGCGGCGGTGTTCCTGGTGGGCGATGAGGGGCTCGAACCCCCGGCCTTCTCGGTGTAAGCGAGACGCTCTAACCAGCTGAGCTAATCGCCCCCAACGCTGCGAGTGTACCGCGAACCAGCCCTATACCGCCTCTGCGACCGCCGCAAGCGCCGCCACCGAGGTCTCCATGTCCAGCCCCGAAATCCGCTCCGCCTTCACGCGTGCGCGGAACTCCAGCTCGTTCCACTGGCCGTGCCTTGTGTACGACGCAAGGTCCGGGTAGTTCCGCGCCGCCAGCCGCAGGTCCATGAGCTGGCGGTTTCGCTCGACTGTCTCGCGCGCCTCCCCCGAGGCGATGGCCGCCTCGATCCGCGCGCTGCGCCGCCCCAGCGCTTCGGCCGCGAGAGACGGGTCCTCCAGGTACGCGTCCAGCGGCGCCGCAGCCAGCAGCCGCGCCGCTGAAAGCGTGCCGACGCCGGGAATCCCCGGCAGGTTGTCGCTCGCGTCGCCGCTTGCCGCCCGGTAGTCCAGGTACCGCTCCCGGGGAAAGGCAACCGGCTTTTCTGACGAGTCTCGCGGACAGGCCGCCTCGGCAAAGTTGGATGAATCGATGACCAGCCGCTTCACCGGCGAGTAGATGGAGACTCGTTCGTCGACAAGTTGAAGGAAGTCCTTGTCGGTCGAGGCGATCCGCACCTCGCGTTCCGGCGCCTGGTGCACCGCTGCCGAAATCAGGTCGTCCGCCTCGGTGTTCGTGCCGCGCAACACCGTCAGCGGCAGAGACTCGCTCAGCTCGATGAACTGCGCGATCCCCGCGAGCACGTACTGCTCGTTTTCGATGAACGAGGGGTCGCTCTCCCTGCCGGTCTGGTATGGCGGGTAGATCCCGCGCCGCCGCAGAGGCCGGCCCTCATCGAAGGCGACCACCACCCGGGTCACGCGCCGGGCCGGCTCGAACAGCGACGCTTGCCCTCCGCGGCGGCCCCGCGCGTCATCCGGCGGCTCGCCCGCACGGACCGCAAAGCCGATCACGCTTTGCGTCAGCCCCAGCAAGGCAGCCCGGACCTTCTTCTCAGGGGTATCTGCGCCCATGGGCCGGCGCAGCGCGTGGAACCCCGCCCAGGCCACATTGTTGCCATCGATCACCAGCAGCACCCATCCAGTATCACCGCTGCCCGCGCGCCGGTCGAAAAGAACACGTGCCCCGCGCTACCTCGCCCAGGCAACACGCTCGTCGATGCGGCGCTCCATCGTGTGCTCGACCGGCACGAACCCGTGCCCGAGCCAGAACGGCGCACCCGATGGATTCGACGACGCGAAATGGAGCGTGCATCGCTCGTACCCCGCATTCCGCGCCCATGCCATCGAATGCGCGAGCAGCGCAGTCCCCATGCCTCCACCCCGCGCGGCCTCGCTGACCACGCCCTCGAACAGGTACACGTTGCCGCCCGGCGTCACTATCGGGGGCGTGAAGCCCGGCCGCAGAAACGTCTGCATCCCAATCGGCGTCCCGTCGCGGTACGCAACGAAGTAGGGCAGGTCCCCGGACCGCAGCTGCCCCAGGTTGAACTCTCTCGCCGCAGCCTCAGGCGTCCGGAGCAACGGCCAGAAGATCGGGCTCTCCCGGTGCCAGCGGTTGAGCTGTTCGGCCAGTTCCATCACCACGTCGATGTCCTCCGGCGATGCGCGCTGGACTTCCAGTGGTCCGCTCGCGGCCCGCTCCACCGGCGCCGTCGTCCGGGTAGCCGCCGTCATGGCGCGCCCGAACCCCAGGCTTACCCATGCCTCTTGCACGCCCGCATCGCCCGCCGGGATTGCGCAGCGATGGACGAAGAACCCGGCATCGACCCACTCCGCGGCCAGCGCGCCATACAGCGCCCGGTATACCGCGACCGGGTCATGTCCTTCAGCAACCGCGTGCCCTTCGACCGGCATCGAGATCGAATGCGGGGGCACGAACAGCGAGGCCATCTCGGTCGGGGCGAACAACATCTGCTCGCCGAACAGGAAGCCAACCGGGCGGCCCCCCGACTCGGCGATTGTGCCCCGCGCGCGCGGGTTTTCGAACAGCGGCCCGACAAGCCCCTGTGCCGCGGCAGGGTCCTCGAGGCGTACATCAAGATGAGGGATACGGGCCCGGTCTCGCCGGTGCCGTGCCGCGAGCAATTCGGCCGCGGCATCAAGGTCGGCGAGGTGCGCGGGCCGCACGGTGAGATCAGCGGCCATTCGGGACCTCCGGGCCCCGAAACATACCCGAAAGACCGCCAAAGAGGCTGTTTCTTGCGTGTTTCGCGCGTGTTACAATCAGATTAAATCTCGCAGGAGAGGGATATGCCCACCGAGACCATGAGCAACGCAGAAGAAGCAGTGAAGCAGGCCAGCGCGCACCTCTACGAGGCCCTCACCCACCACTTCGGCCCACTCGACCTGGCGGCCCATCAACCGCTGGTGAAGGCCATCTCCGAGTACGGCCAGCGCTCGCGCGAACACGACGAGGAAGGCATCAAGAAGGCCAGCGAGCACGTGTACGAGGCGCTCACCCACCACTTCGGCCCGCGCGACCTCGCAGCGAACGACCCGGTGGTGCACGCCCTGGCCGAATATGGCCAGGCCTGCCGCGCCGCTGGCAAGAAGCAGTAACCCGGCGCCGCACTCAGGTTGGGACAAAGCGAGGGGGCTGGCATTCCGCCGGCCCCCTCGTTGTGCTCACCGGTCCTGCGCCGTGCTCAGGGATTCCCCAGCCGCTCCCGGAGCGCCTCCACCAGCCCGCTGATCGGCACCCGCACCTGCGCCTGGGAGTCCCGCTCCCGGATGGTTACGGCGTCATCCCCCGGCTCGCCCTTCTCCCCGACGGTCTGGAAATCCACCGTCACGCAAAGCGGCGTGCCGATCTCGTCCTGGCGCCGGTAGCGCCGGCCGATCGACTGCGTCTCGTCGTACTGGCTCATCCAAAGCGGGCGGACCATGTCGTAGACGCGCCGGGCCGCGGGCCGCAACGCCTCGTTCTTCGAAAGCGGCAGCACCGCCACCTTGATCGGCGCGATGTTCGGCCGGAACTTCAATACCACCCGGTTCTCGCCCTTCTCGTCGGGCTCCTCCGTGTAGCACTCCAGCAACGTCACCGCGAGCGTCCGGTTCAACCCGGCCGCCGGCTCGATCACCCACGGCACGACGTGCTCGTTCGTCTCTTCGTTGAAGTAGGTCAGCGGTTTCCCGCTCAGCGCCGC
>JBBIVC010000162.1:278-5636 GCA_037439905.1 Thermoflexus sp. | reverse complement strand
GGTGCCCACGCCTGGCGGGAACCGCATCGTCCCATCCGGGTTCGTCCCCGTGAGCGGCGCGGCGGCAGCGCCACCGCCAGCGCCGGCGGGCCCGGCCAGGGTTGCCCAGATGCTGCCTCCGGGGGCGAGGTCGCTCCCCAGTTCGTACAGCGTCTTCGCGATGTCGTCCGGGATCGGTTCCCCTGCCTCGGTGAGCTCCTTGAACCTGCGCTCCGCGCGCATACGGCGGGCGCGCACCTTTTCGAGCGAGTTCGGGTCGCCCTTGGGCCCGGTGCCCACGCCTGGCGGGAACCGCATCGTCCCATCCGGGTTCGTCCCCGTGAGCACCTCGCCGGTGCCGGCCGCGGCGCCGCCACCAGCGGCGGCAGCAGCGGGCTGCCCGGGTTTCATGTTCCGGTACTTTTCGATCGCGTCGAGGATCTCCTGGGGGACAGGCTCGCCGCGGTCCTGGTATTCCTTCGCCTGGCGCTCGGCCCGCATCCGCTTCGCCCGGATCTTGGATTCGGAGAGGATCTCGACCTCTTCGCCCCCGGCCGCGGCTGCCGCGCCGGCCTTCGCCGCCACCTGCTTCACTTCCGGTTCGCGTTCCTGGATGGCCGCTGGCAATCCCTGGGCGATGCGCTCGAGCTGACGCTGCCGGTCTTCCGGCCGGCCGCCCACAAAGGTCGGCTCTGGCGGCTCCTCGCCCTTCGCCTGGCGCTCGAGCGCCTCGATGTTGTCCTGGGGGCGGAAGGGCCGGACGAGCTGCCCGGTGCGAGCGACTTTCGTCAGCTCGTCGATATCCATGTGGAGGTCGCGCCGGTCATACACGGCGTGCTCGTGCCCGTTCCAGGTGTTGTCCATCACGATGGCTTCGAACGGGCAGACCTCGACGCAGATGTTGCAGCGCATGCAGCGCGCGTAGTCGATCCAGAACTTTTCGACGATCTTCCGCCGGTTGCTCGTGCCCTCCGCATACTTCGGGTTATCGATCATCACCGCGGTCATGCAATCGACCGGGCAGTTGCGGACACACACGTTGCAGCCGGTGCAGAACGGCTCATCGTGGTCGAAGTCCCACGTCAGCACGGGGAAGCTTCGCTGGCGCACCGGGAGGGCGTGCTTCACATCCGGGTACTGCACGGTTACCGGCTTGCGCGTGAACGTCGAGAAGGTGACGCCGAGGCCTTTGAGGATACCTTTCATTGGCTAGTCGACCCCAGGGTGCGGTACGTGCCCACCAGGCCCTTGGTGGCCCTGCTGGTGGAGTGCCGGATGATGAGCGCGATGAGGAAGGCGGCGCCGAGCCCGCTCGTCAACGCCAGCACCTCCTGCGGCCAGTCGTAGAGCAGGATCACCCCGTTCACGATGAGCTGGAGGAACGAGAGTTCGAGCAGCACCTTCCAGCTGAAGTTCATCAGCTGGTCGATGCGGAGACGGGGCACGGTGACGCGGACCCACATGATCGTCACGATGAAGGCGAGGCTCTTGACGAGCGTGGTAAGGAGCTGCAGCCACCAGGGGGCATCGACGCCGAAGGGCCACGCCCAGCCGCCGAGGAACACCACGGAGCCGAACACGCTGAAGCCCCACATCGAGGCGTACTCGGTCAGCTGGAACATGCTCCAGCGGATGCCCGAGTACTCCACGAAGTAACCGCCCACGATTTCCGATTCGGCGACCGGGATATCGAACGGCGCGCGGTGGAGCTCCGAAAGCATGGCCGTGAAGAAGATAAGGAACGCCAGCGGCTGGAGGACGATGTAGGGCCGGTCCTCCTGGAGGGCGGCGATCACGTTCAGGTCGAGCGTGCCGGCGCCACCACCCATATCGGCGCCGGTGATCATCACGACGCAAAGCAGGCTGATGACGAGCGGGATTTCGTAGCTGATCATCTGCGCGGCGGCGCGGACGCCACCGAGCAGCGCGTACTTATTCCCCGAGCCGAGCCCGGCCATCATGATGCCGACGATGTTGAGCCCGAGGACGGCGAACACGTAGAAGAGGCCGAGCCCAAGGTTCCGGACACCCCAGTCTTCCGCGAAGGGCAACACCACGAGCGTCATCAGCACGGGGATGAAGGTGGCGTAGGGGGCGAGCTCGAACACCCAGCGGTCCGCGTTCGTGGGGCGGATGTCTTCCTTGGTCACGAGCTTGAGCGCGTCGGCGAAGCCCTGGAGGATGCCCTTCGGGCCGGTCTTGCGGGGGCCGAGGCGTTGCTGGAAGCGGGCCACCACCCAGCGTTCGCCCACCGTCAGGTAGACCACCACCACGGTCATCACGAGCACAACGACCAGGATCCGGATGATCGCGTCGATCCAGGACGGGAGCCCCCACAGCGGGTCGGCAAACAGCATCACTTATCCACCTCGCCCAGGACGATATCGAGCGACCCGAGGATGATGATGGCATCGGCCACGTAGTGGCCCACCACCATCTGCTTGAGCGCTGAGAGGTTGCAGAACGAGGGCGAGCGAAGCTTCATGCGGTAGGGCTTGTTGCCGCCGCGCGCCATCGCGTAGACGCCGTATTCGCCCTTCGTGCCCTCGGTGCGCACGTAGCATTCGCCGCTATCGATGCGCAGCGTCTTCGGCAGGTCCGGGTTCAACACGAGGCCGCCCTTCGGCATCTGCTCGAGGCATTGCTCGACAATGAGCGTGCTCTGCCAGGCCTCGCCCATGCGGACCAGGAAGCGCTCGAAGACATCGCCGGTCTTGCCCACGGGCACATCGAACTTGAGCCGGTCGTAGATGCTGTACGGCTCGACCTTGCGGATGTCGTAGGGGATGCCCGTGGAACGCAGGCATGCCCCGGAAAGTCCCCAGTTGATGCCCTGTTCGGGCGTTACAGGCGAAAGCCCGCGGCACCGTTCGACAAAGATTTCGTTGCCCGTGAGCAGGCCATCGAAATCTTCGAGCCCCTGCCGGATGGAGCCCAGCAGCCAGCGCACACGGTCTTCGTAGTTCTCCGGCAGGTCCATCTGGACTCCGCCGGGGCGGAAGTAGGTGGGGAACATGCGGTCGCCGGCCACTTCCTCGAAGAAGTCGTAGATGCGCTCCCGTTCGCGCCAGGCGTAGACGAAGCTGGTGCCGAACGAGCCGACATCGGCCCCAAACGCGCCAAAGAACATGAAGTGCGAAAGGATGCGCGAAAGCTCGACCATCATCACGCGGATGTATTCGGCGCGTTCCGGCACTTCGATGCCGGCGAGCTTTTCGACCGCCATGCAGTACGCCATTTCGCAGGCCATGCCCGCGAGGTAGTCGGTCCGGTCCCACCAGCCCATGGACTGGCGGTAGTCGTGGTTCTCGGTCAGCTTCTCCAGGCCGCGGTGGAGGTAGCCGATGTAGGGCTCGCAATCCACCACCATCTCACCATCGACCGTGAGCACCATGCGGAAGACGCCGTGGGTGGCCGGGTGCTGCGGCCCCACGTTGATGGTCATATCCACGGTGTCGAACGAGTCGGCGCGAGCGATGCGCTCCTCGGGCCAGACGCTCATGCTGCACCTCCGGGCTGGAGTGCAGACCCACGCGGGGCGGCAGAAACGGTCGTCACAGGCATTAGAAGTTGAACCCCGGCGTGCGATCTTCGATTCCCTGGGCGATCTCCATCTTCTGGAGCGGGTGGGCCTTCAGCAGGGGGTGGATGCGGACGTCCTCATCGAGCAGGAGGTTCTTGAGGTTGGGGTGGCCATCGAACACCAGGCCCACCATCTCGGCCGCCTCGCGCTCGTGCCAATCGGCCGCCGCGTACAGGTCGGTAATGGAAGGAATGTGGGGGTTGCCCGGCGGCGTGGGCACCGTCACCTGGATGGCGTGGCGGTGCTTCGTCGAGTAGAGCTGGTACTTGCACACCAGCCCTTCCTCCTGCATGTCGATCCCCACCATGTTGCGGAGGAAGTCGAAGGCGAGCTCGCGGCGCTCCTTCAGGCCCTCCATCAGTTCCCGGAAGTGGGCCGGCTCGACGGTGATATCGGCATCGGTGAGCGTCTTGCTCGCCGTGAATGGCACCTTTGGCAGGTGCTTGTGCACGAGCGCCGAGACACCGGGGTAGGCGGGAGCGGTTTCGTTCGTCATCCGACCATCCGCTTTTCTTCCATGATCTTTTCCTGCAATCGCAGGAACCCATCGAGCAGGGACTCGGGCCGAGGCGGGCAGCCGGGCACGTAGACATCCACCGGGATGATCTTGTCGACACCCTGGAGCACGCGGTCGTATTCGGTATAGGGCCCGCCGTTGGTGGCGCAGGCGCCCATCGAAATCACGTACTTGGGGTTCGGCATCTGCTCGTAGAGCAGCTTGATCGCCGGGGCCATCTTCTTGGTGACAGTGCCCGAGACGATCATCACGTCGCTCTGGCGGGGGCTCGGCCAGGGCACGATGCCGAAGCGGTCCAGGTCGTGGTTGGCCATGAAGGTGCCGATCATTTCGATGGCGCAGCAGGCCAGGCCGAAGGTCATCGGCCAGAGCGAACTCTTGCGGCTCATGGCGATGATCTGGTCGGCGCCGGTCTGGATGATCCCGGGGAGGACGACGCGGTAGGCCGCCCGCGTGTGGGGGATTTCGACCGGCTTGAGCCGTTCGGCTTCGGCGCCGAAATCGGGGACGTAGGGGGTGATGCTGCCCTGGCTCATGACCTCCACTCCAGCACGCCGCGCTTCCAGGCGTATACCAGCCCGAGGCTGAGGATGAGGATGAAGGCGATCATGTGCCAGAACACGAATTCGGGCAGGGCGAGGTAGGTGATCGCCCACGGGAAGATAAACACCGTCTCCACATCGAAGATGAGGAAGAGGATGGCGATGAGGTAGTAGCGGATGTGGACCTGGGACCAGTTGCGCCCGATGGGCAGCATGCCGCATTCGTAGCTGACGCCCTTGGCCTTTTCGCGGGCGAAGGGGGCGAGGACGCGGGCCGCGATGAGCGCCGTGAAGACCAGGATGAACCCGGCGATGGCGGCGATCATGACGGCGGACCAGGTGTCGTAGAAGCTCATTGGTGGCGCCCCTGAGGGGTGCTGCTCGTGAAAAAGCAGAGCCCCGGCACGCAGGGTGACGAGAAGGCTCTGCAGGTCATAGACGGCCGCACTCCCCGGTTGGTGACAGGCGCCTTCAGGGGGCGCGCTGTGGGTTGTGATGAAGCACACAAACGATAACGGCGAGCGGGGGGGAGGGCAAGGGCAGGGAAAGGTGTGAGGGCGGCTAGGCGGCTGGCACGCCGGAAAGGAATGCGAGCAGGCGGCTTCGAAGTGCTTCTGCGTCCGCCACCTCACACTCCCAGACTGTCAGCACGCGCCAGCCTGCCGACTCCAGCTGCGCCCGAGAGGCGTTATCACGGGCGACGTTTCTCTTGAGTTTGGGTTCCCAGTAATCACGGC
>JBBIVC010000162.1:0-229 GCA_037439905.1 Thermoflexus sp. | reverse complement strand
CCAGAAACAGCCCTGGACGAAGATGACAGCCCGGTGCCGGGGAAACACCAGGTCCGGCTTACCGGGCAAGTCCCGGCGATGAAGCCTGAATCTGTACCCCATGGCGTGCGCGGTCCTGCGAACCACAATCTCTGGGAGGGTGTTCGTCGACCGGATCCGGCTCATGTTGCGGCTGCGACGGGCCGGGGAGAGTTTATCCACCGGCCAATCTTAGATCGTAAGGTCGAGC
>JBBIVC010000161.1:0-5657 GCA_037439905.1 Thermoflexus sp. | reverse complement strand
TCGCCTATGGCACCGAGTCCATCCCCCGCGTCGACAAGATCGCCGGGCCGGGTGGCCTCTTCGTCACCATCGCCAAGAAGCAGGTCTTCGGCGATGTCGGAATCGATAGCATCTACGGCCCCACCGAGACCGTCATCATCGCCGACGAGTCCGCCAACCCCGAGTTTGTCGCCGCCGACCTCATCGCCCAGGCCGAGCACGATGCCCTCGCCAGCCCCATCCTCCTCACACCATCCCACTACCTCGCCGACGAGGTGGCCCGCTGCATCGACCGCCAGCTGCGCGACCTCGAACGCGCGAAGATCGCCCGCTCCGCCCTCGACAACCGGGGTGGCTGCATCCTCGTGAACGACATCGACCACGCCATCGAGCTCGCCAACTACTACGCCCCCGAGCACCTCTGCCTTTGCGTGGAAAACCCCACCGCCTACGCCATGAAGGTCCGGAACGCCGGTGGCCTCTTCCTCGGCGAAGCCTCCCCCGAGGCTGTCGGCGACTACACCGCCGGCCCCAGCCACACTATGCCGACTGGCGGCAGCGCCCGCTGGAGTGGCCCGCTCGGCGTTGGCGACTTTCTCAAGCGGATGGCCGTGGTCAACCTCCCTGAAGACGACATGGAAGAGCTGAACCATTACGCCGCCATCATCGCTCGCGCCGAGGGCCTCACCGGCCACGCCCACGCGGTCGAACGGCGGCTCCAGGGACGCTAGCCGTGGACCTCCGCCGTCTCCTCCGCGACGACCTGGACGACCTCGAGGAATACGTCCCCGTCAAACCACTCGACGTCCTCGCGGCCGAGATTGGCGTGCCCGTTGAACGCCTCGTCAAGCTCGATGCCAACGAAAATCTCTACTGCCCCCACCCCGCTGTCCTCGCCGCAATCCGCGAGGCGCCCTTC
This sequence comes from Thermoflexus sp., assembly GCA_037439905.1. GTDB lineage: Bacteria > Chloroflexota > Dehalococcoidia > Tepidiformales > Tepidiformaceae > Amarobacter. Next base: position 4,759 of record JBBIVC010000161.1, on the reverse strand, counting down.
CACATCTACCCCGACCCGGGACAGGAGGCCCTCCGCGAGGCCATCGCCCGCTTTGTCGGCGCTGGCGCCGAGAACATCGTCGCTGGCACCGGGGCCGATGACCTCATCGACATCCTCATTCGCCTCGTGATGCCCGGGGCGGTGGCCATCGCCACCCCCACGTTCGGCATGTATCGCTTCCTCGCCAGGATCTCCCGCGCCACCCCGATCGAGGTGCCCCGGCGCCCGAACTTCGACCTCGACGTCGTCGCCCTCCGCCACGCCGTGCACGACGGCGCTGGCATCGTCTTCCTCACCTCGCCCAATAACCCGACCGGCAACCCTGTGAACCTCGCCGAGCTCGAAGCGCTCTGTTCGCTCGATGCGCTGATCGTCGTCGATGAGGCCTACATCGAATTCGGCGGCCAATCCGTCGTGCCGCTCATTGCCCAACACCCGAACCTGGTCGTCCTCCGCACCTTCAGCAAATGGGCCGGCCTCGCGGGCCTCAGGGTCGGCTACTCCGTGAGCCACCCCGAGCTCGCTCGCCACATGATGTCGCTCAAGCAACCCTACAACGTCAACGTGGCAGCCGATGCCGGCGCGCGCGCCGCCATCGCCCACTGGCCCGAAATCTCGGAAACCATCGCCAGCATCGTCGCCGAACGCGACCGCATGGCCCGCCTTTGCGCCGGCCTGGGCTGGCTCCGGCCCTTCCCCTCGCAGGCGAACTTCGTCCTGTTCGCCGTCGAAGGCCGCTCAGCGAAGGATGCCGCCGCTGCCCTCCGCCGAAAGGGCGTGCTGGTCCGCTACTACGATCGTCCCGACCTCGCAAACTATATCCGCATCAGCGCCGGCCGCCCCGAAGACACCGGCGCCCTCCTCGCCGCCCTCGAATCGCTCTGACCCTCCCCAACTCGACTACACCGCTCCCATACGCGATAACTCCCATATGACTGCCCGAACCGCTACCGTGTCGCGCCGCACCGCCGAGACCAGCATCGACATCTCGCTGAACCTCGATGGCTCCGGCAGGTTCGTCACCGAAACGGGAGTGGGTTTCCTCGACCACATGCTCAGCCACATCGCCAAGCACGGCGTCTTCGACCTGGAGGTGCGCTGCACCGGCGACCTCTGGATCGACCAGCACCACACCGTCGAGGATATCGGCATCGCCCTCGGCGAAGCCTTCGCCCGGGCCATCGGCGATAAGGCCGGCCTCGTCCGCGCCGGCTTCGCCTACATGCCCCTCGATGAAGCCCTCGCGCGCGCCGCGGTCGACCTCAGCGGCCGCCCCTACGCCGTGCTCGACCTGCGCCTCCTCGGGCGCGAAATCGGCGGCATGCCGCCCGACCTCTTCAACCATTTCCTCGAGTCCTTCGCCTTCGCCGCGAAGATCAACCTCCACCTCTCTGTGCTCGCCGGGGTGAACGACCACCACAAGATCGAGGCGGCCTTCAAGGCGATGGCGCGCGCGCTCGATGCCGCCGTCCGCATCGACCCCCGCCGGGGCGGTGATATCCCCAGTACCAAGGGCACGCTCTAGCCCCCATTCACAGTTCGTATCGCGAGCGTGATGACCGCGATCAGGTGGTTCACTGCCGGCCCCGCGGCGCACTCGCCGTCCGTTTGACACTCTCCCTCGACGGCGACACGATTCGGGCCCCATGGAAGCGCAGATCGCCCATTACCTCGAAGCAAAGCTCCCTGCCAGGCACGTGCGCGTCACGAACCTCTTCCGTATCCCGGGGGGTGCCTCGCGCGAAACCTGGATGTTCGATGCATCCTGGCACGAAGGCTCCGAAGAAAAGGTCGAGGCCTTCGTCCTCCGGAAGGATCCCCCGGCCAGCCTCCTTGATACCGACCGCGAGGTTGAGTACGCCTTCTATTCCACCTTCTGGGGCTCGAAAGTGCCCGTCCCGCGCATGCGCTGGCTCGAACCCGACCCGAACATCCTCGGCGGTCCATTCTTCATCATGGACCGCATCCTCGGTTGCGAGTCCGCCACGCGCGTCATCATCGCTCCGCCCTTCACCGCCGTGCAGCCCGAAATTGCGCGAAATATGTACGAAATTCTCGCTGCCATCGCCACCTTCGACTGGCATGGCACCCCCGCGGCGCGCGTCGCCCAGGCCCCAACACCCGAGACAGCCTGGCGGAAGGAACTCGACCACTGGGAGCGCATCATCTCCGAGCAGGAGCTCAGCCCCCAGCCGATCATGCGGGCCGCCATTCGCTGGCTCCGCGCGAACCCGCCGCCCCCCGCCCAGCGCATCAGCGTGGTCCACGGCGATTACCGCGTCGGCAACTTCCTCTACCAGTCCGATGGCTCCATCCATGGCATCGTCGACTGGGAAATGGCCCACCTCGGCGACCCCCTGGAGGACCTCGCCTGGTCCTTCAACGAATCCTGGCAGTGGGCGAAGGACGGCCGTCCCGGCGGAATCGTCGACCGCGAGACCGCAATCGCCCACTGGGAACGCGCAAGCGGCCTCAAGGCCGACCCCACCGCGCTCCACTGGTGGGAAGTCTTCAGCCACGTGAAGTGCCAGGGCATCTGGCTTACCGGCGCCCGCTCGTTCCAGGAAGGCCGCACCAACGAGCTCATCCTGCCGCTCGTCGCCTACACGCTCATCAACGCGCAGGACCAGTACCTGCTCCGCACCATGGGGAGAATCGCATGAGGCCAGATCCTGGACGCGTCCTGCAAGGCGTCGCCGTCAACCTCCTGACCAACGTGATGCAGGAGATCCGCACGCCGTTCGGCCAACAGACCGTCGGCATCGCCGGCTCCCTCGCCATGATGACCGGCGAGGAGTTCGACCGCGCCGCCGACCGCCTGGTCACCGAAAACCGCATCGTCCGCGCCCTCCTCGCCGAAGGACTCGCGCTCGTCGATGGGCGCGCCGCTCCCGCCGTCAACGCGGCGATCGCCACGCCAGTCGCGCCTGACTTCCGCGTGTCCTCCCTCCTTGCCGAGAACGACCGCCTGCGGGAAGGTTTGATCGAGCTCCAGGCGGCCCTCGAGCTCTCGCCATCGCCCGAAGCCCGCGCCCTCGATGAACGCATCTGGGCCGAGCTCATCGAATCCACCCGCCGGAGGGAGTTCAAGAACCGCCTCATATGAGAGACGACCTTCGCCGCATCCTCGCGGCGTACGTGCCCCAGGCCCAGCAGCCCGATCCGCCACCTCCCCCGGCCGGCGTGCTCCTCCTCCTCCACGAACGGCCCGGCGGCCCGCACGTCATCTTCCAGAAGCGCACCGAGAGCGTCCGCGACCACAAGGGCCAGGTCAGCTTCCCCGGCGGCGCCATGGATCCCGGCGACCCCAGTGTCCTCCACACCGCCCTGCGCGAGACGCACGAGGAAATCGGCGTCGATCCCGGCCACGTCGAGATCCTCGGCCAGCTCGACGACATGGTGACCGTCTCCAACTTCCTGGTGACACCCTTCGTCGGCTGGCTCGACCGCTACCCCTACGAGTGGCGCTTCAGCTCGCATGAGGTCGCCTACCTCCTCGAAGTCCCCCTCGAACACCTGCTCGACCCGCGCAACCACATCCCCGATCGCCGCGTCATCAACGGCCGCGAGTACGTTTTCCAGTCCTACCAGTTCGGCGACGACATCATCTGGGGCGCTACCGCGCGCATGCTCGGCAATTTCCTCGATATCATGCAGGCGCTCTAACCTTCGCCCGGAGCGGAACATGGCCGAACTCCATCCCTCCCCCATCGACTGTCTGCGCTGTCAGCAACCGCTCTACTTCCTGGGCGTGCGCGAGTTCCACGAAGGCGCCCGTGTGGGCGTTTTCGGCGATCTCTTCGAACTGTTCCAGGACCGCGAGGAGCTCGACCTCTTCGCCTGCGGTTCGTGTGGCCACGTCGAATTCTTCATCGGTGGCGTGGGCGACGAACTCCGAGGATTCAAGACAACCGGCAAAATCCGCAAGCGCCGCCTCCAGGTCGGCCGCGAGTCCCGGCAGGGACATTGAGCCGCCTTCCGCCTACGATGGGCGCATGACCGTGTCCGAACCGCGTACCGTCGCGTCGCTCCTTGCCGAACTGCCCGGCGCCCGGCTGCTGGGGGGCGATGCTTCCGCCCTCGTCTCAGGTGTCGAGCACGATTCGCGCCGTGCCCGGGCCGGGACCCTCTTTGTCGCGATCCCGGGGTTCACGGTCGATGGGCACGCCTTCCTCCCCCAGGTCTCCGCGGCGGGCGCAGCCGCGGCCATTGTCGAAGCCGGTCGCCCGATTCCTCCCGGCACCGGCGAAGCCCTCACCCTGGTCGAAGTCCCGCGCACCCGTCCCGCCCTCGCTGCCGCCTCCGCGTGGTTCTACGGCCACCCTGGCCGCGAGATGGTGGTGGCCGGCATCACCGGCACCGACGGCAAGACCACCACTTCCCACTTGCTGACCTACGTCCTCGAAGCTGCCGGTGGAAAAGCCGGCAGGCTCGGTACCGTCGACACCTATTTCCTTGGAGAATCCGGCAAGGTCACCGACCGGATGACCACTCCCGAAGCCAACGAAGTCCAGCGCCTCCTCCGCCGCATGGCCGATGCGGGGTGCCAGTTCGCCATTGTCGAGTCAACCAGCCACGGCCTCGCCCTCAACCGGCTCGACCATGTCGAGTACGACATCGCGGCCTTCACCAACATCACCGGCGACCACCTGGACTTCCACAAGACCTTCGAGGCCTACCGCGAAGCCAAGGGCCTCCTCTTTGCCGCGCTCGATACCGCCACCCACAAGGGCATCGCCAAGACCGCCGTCGTCAACGC
>JBBIVC010000160.1:0-5667 GCA_037439905.1 Thermoflexus sp. | reverse complement strand
GCTGAGCTTGTTGCCTTTGTCGTCCACCATGTATTCGCAGCCGTTGCAGCTTGCGAGGATGACCGCGTCCGGAGCAGCGGCGTTGATGCGGGCGAGCGCGTTTTCGAGCCATGGGATGCACTGGGGCGGAGGGCCTACCAGGCGTTGGGTGTAGCTCTGGTAGGCCGTGCGGAACGTGAGCCACGCCGCCGGGCAGCCGGCCTTCGTGAGCAGCTCGACCCTCCACCCGAGTTCCTTGCCCATCTCATCGAAGGCGGGGAGCCACTGGGCCGCATGCGAATCGCCCAACACCACGACCGTGCGCGACCCGGCCGGGTCGCCAAACACGCACGGGGGCGATTCGAGGACATCCGGGTCGACCAGGCACTCATCGGGCGCGGACATCAGCCAGCCGAAATCCTTGGTCACTGCCTCAAGCCGGGGCGTGAGGTCGCGAGGCAGGGTGGTGATGCTGGCTGAGGCTTCCACGAGCGCCCGGACGTCGGCCTCTTCCGTAACGTCCTGCGGAGTCCCGCCCGCCGCCGTCGCAGCGGCACCGGCAACCTGCGCGGACGTCGTAGGTGTGGTGTTGTTGCGAATCTGCCAGCCGCTCAGTCCGTAGGCCGCCGCCACCAGGCAGACGCCCACCGAGAGGCTTGTCCACGAGCTCCGCGTCAACGGCCGGGCGAAACGGACCGGGTTTTCGACGACGTAGTGGGTCAGGATAGCCAGCGCGAGCGCTACCCCTACCAGGGCAAGGTTCTGCGAGAGAGGCAGGCTGTGGCCCGCCCTCTGGGCGGCAATGATCAACACGGGCCAGTGCCACAGGTACAGCGAATACGACCACTTGCCCAGCAGCTGCAACGGGGAGAGGCCCAGGAGCCGCTCCGCCCCGGCGCCCGGGGCGATGGAACCGCCCGCCACCACCATCGCCGTGCCGACAACGGGAAGCGCTGCGGCGTAACCGGGGAACGCGGTGCCATTGTCGAACGCGAGGGCAGCGCCCGCCACAGCCGCCAGGCCGGCCCACCCGAGCCATGGCCCGATACGCGCGGGCAGCCGCCGCAGGTGTGGTTCGCCCACTGCAAGCAGCGAGCCAAGAGCGAGTTCCCAGGCTCGCGTGAGCGGCGAGAAAAAGGCCCAGGCCGGGTCTGCCCGGGTCTGGAGAATCGACCACGCGAACGATGCGGCGATGATAAGAGCCAGCACAGCGGCAAGCTTCGTCAGCAAACTCAGCCGCGGGGCGATGGTGGCGACGGTCAGCAGCAGCAGCGGCCAGACAAGGTAGAACTGTTCTTCGACTGCGAGCGACCAGTAGTGCTGGAGGGGTGACGGCGGGGCCGTCAGGTTGAGGTATTGGGTGCCTTCGGAGGCGAACCGGAGGTTCGCGGCGAAAAGCGCCGCCCACTTTCCGTCCTCGGCGATCACGTTGCCCCTGACGAACCCCAGCCACTCGTAAGAGGCCAGCACGGTCAGGATGAGCACCAGGCTCGCCGCGGGCAGGATTCGCCGGGCGCGCCTGGCGTAGAACCCCGCCATCGAGAGCCTGCCGGTGGTTGTCCGTTCGCGCACGAGCAGCCCGGTAATCAGGAAGCCGGACACCACGAAGAAGACATCGACGCCGATGTAGCCGCCCTCGACGGCCCGCACGCCCGCGTGGGAAAGCACCACGAGCCCGACGGCGAGCGCCCTTAATCCCTCGATGTCGGGCCGGAACTTCCGTTCGCGACTGGTCATGGCTCTCAATGTTTGCATGCCGGGATCGGCCACGCACCATGCAGCTAGCGGGGTCCGCCCGGGTCGCCAGGCCGAAGGGGATCGGTGAACTTCCTTCCGCTATCCGAAAGGTCTCCCAGGATCGGGTCGCCTGCTGGCTTTGGCCCGCCGGCAACCCATGCGACAAGGTCGGTCCACGCACTCGTGATCTCCTCGTCGCTGAATTCGCAATGTGTGCTGGCCCGGATCACCCGCTGCACGAGCAAGCTGGCGGTCCCGGCGTCTTCGGCTTTGCGCCGGTAGCTCTGCTCCATCGAGATCGGGACAACCAGGTCACCCGTCTCGTGCAGGGTAAGAAGGGGGTCCCTGATCTTCCCGGTGGTGGGTGCTGTGTCAGGGTGTCTTGCGGAGTCGCGGAGGGTCACGTCCGCCTCGAAACGTCTGACCGCCCGGTTCGCGGCCTCCCCGTCGAAGCCAAGGCCAGGGTCCGCCTGGAAGTCGATGCCCAGCGTCGATGCCGCGCGTGTGCTCGGGAGGTTGCGTTCAGGGTCACCGGTGATCAGGCCGAAGTTCAGGCGGTAGATGGACTCGAACCCTTCCGCGAAGAATGGCCGCGGGCCTCCCGTGAGGTTGCGAATGATGCTGCGGAAGGCCTGACCCCTGGTCGTGGGCGCATCGGCCGGCCCGAGCGCGGGGAGGACCTGCGTCTCCAGCATCGTCGTTACCCTCGCCGGGCCTTCATCGAGAGGCAAGACCACGCCGGCGGCGAGCTCGGCCGCCGTTCCCCAGGCCAGGAGGTAGTCGATCCACTCCTCCCCCGCAACCACCCCGCAGAACGAGAGGCCGCCGTCGAACTCCTCCGGGAAGTTCTCAAGCGCCAGCGTCACGACGTTCCCGCCCATCGAGTTCCCCGCGATGTAGGTGCGCTTCGGTGGGCCGAACCGTTCAACGAAGTGGCGCTTGAGCAACAGCGTGTCGTTGGTCGCGACCCCGGGGACGAACCCGTTCTGGCTGTACGAGCTGGCCGCCCACGCGAATCCCCCGCCGATCAGCGCTTTCCGTAAGGCCTCCGGCGGGTTTGCCGCATGGACTTCGGGCGCGAACCCGTGGATGCCATGCGCCCAGAGGAGGAGCTCGCCATTCCACCGCTCTGGCACCTCGATGCGATACGCCGTGGCGCCCAGTACGCCAGAGAACGCTCGCGCCCCGGGCAGCGGGTCGAACGGCTCGAGCACCGGCGTTGATGCGGCCATGGGCGTGGCGTCAAGCAGGGCCGCCCGCGACGAGGACCCCGGGGGGACTGAAGCGGCCAGCGGCGCCGGCTCAACCGGATCGGTCCCGCCAGCCGGAGCGTTCTGCGGCCCGCACGCAGACGCCATTGTTGCCGTCACGAGGAGACCCACCGCCCACAGCCGGCCGTGCGAGGCGCCAGACCACCGCCGGGCGGGAGCGCACCCGGCCGGCTCGCGCGGGCACCCCCGGACTGTGAACTGGCTTCCAGAAAAGGCCCGTGCGGCGCTCCAGAATGGTTTCATCTCGTTGAATCTCAGGACAGGATCTTGGCCTCTGTAACCCGTTCCGTCTCGGACGCCGGCCGCTTCCTCAGCTACCTCGAACTTGAGCGCGCTGATCCCACGCTCGAGTTCCTCCACCGGATCATTCGCCAGCACCAGCTCCGCGTTCCGTTCGAAACCCTCACCAAGATCGTCGACTATGAGCCCGGTCTGCGCCGCGGCGACTTCCTTCCCTCGATGGATGAGTACGTCGAGCGAATCATCGAGCGGGGCGCCGGCGGTCTCTGCTGGACGCTCGCCCGCGGGTTGAAGTTTCTTCTTGATGACCTTGGCTTCGACACTGCGTTGATGTACATGGACCCTGGCCACTGCTGTGTCCGCGTCGAGCTCCCGGAAGGGTCCTTCTACGCCGATGTCGGGTATTCGGCGCCGATTTTCCAGGCCTACCCGCTCTTCGAGTCGTTCTCGCTCGACACCCCACGCGAGAAGTTCGAGTACGAGGTGCGCGCCGATGGCATCTTCGTGACCCGCAACCCGGGCCCGGCCAAGCGGCTTGACCCGGCCCCACGCACGCTCGAGAGCCTGAAGCCCATCATCGATGGCGCCAATGACTGGAACGCTGAGCGGAGCTTCCTCCACATCCTCGCCTTTTCGGGCTATGTGCATGGCGTCTACACAAGCCTGAACAACGGCACCCTGCGGAGCTACCGGCCGGGCGGTGTCGAAGTAACGACGGTCGAACCAGGCGGAGTTCCGGCGGTTATCGAGGAGGTGTTCGGGGCCGACCCGGCTCTCTACCTCGAAGCCGAACGGATCCACCGCGAATACATGGCCGCCCGCGGCTAGCCGCAGCCAACCGGCAACGAAAAGGCCCGCCAATCTGGCGGGCCTTCGGATTTCAGGATGGAGCGGAAGACGAGGGTCGAACTCGCGACCTCCTCCTTGGCAAGGAGGCGCTCTGCCACTGAGCTACTTCCGCCCGCTGCCGGTCAGTATACCACGGTCGCCCTTGCCGCCAATGCCTCAGTCGCCCAGGAGCGAGGTGTAGCCGAGGCCCACGACCTCCTCGACGTACTGGCTTCGCCAGCCGGGATCGGGGATTGGCACGTGGTGCTCGCGGAACCAGCGGTGCAGCTGGAGGTACTCCTCTTCCAGCCGGAGCCGCCAGGAGTCTTCTTCCTTGAACAATTCGGGGTCGACCTCGTCGAGTCCCTTGCTCATATCCTCATAGGGGACCTCGATCTCTTCCTTCCAGTACGTCGCCAGGTAGTCGACCGAGTCCTCCAGGTTGCGGCGGCATTCTTCGAGCATCACGCCCATCATGCCCGCTTCGTCCATGAGTTCCCCGTTCACGCGGTAGGTGGGAGCGCAGCTCTCACAGACCACCACAAGCTTTCGGGCATCGCAGTCCGACTTGTCCACGCACTCCTTGCAGCGCATGGCGAATTCGGCTGCCGCCGATTCGCGGGTATAGCCGACGACCATCTGGTCGCCGAGGGCGCCGCAAGCCTGGCACGACATCTTCCCGGAGAGGATCTCGTTGATGGCTTTGTCCCAGTCCAGCTGCATGCCTTCCTCCAATGCCATCGAGGGCGCCGGTATCCGCGCCCTCTAGAGGTCCAGTGTATACCAGCCGGCCTGCCCCGGCATTTCCTCAATCCCCACGGCGAGCCGGCGGATGTGCGTCGCGCCCTGTTCGCGTAGCACATCCAGGAGTCTGCCGGCGAACCACTCGGAGATGCACTCCGCCGTCGAGTTCTCGATGGGGAGGGGCAACACATCGTCGCGCGGAAACACATACCTGCGGGCGCCGAAGCCGATCGTCCACGAGGCCTCGGACTCCTCGATCGACAGGTGCTTGCTCTTGCGCTGGAGCAGGAACTTGTGGTCGAGCTCCTCCGTGATGGCGTGAGCCGCGCGCTTGACGCGTCCGAAGTCCCAGACCCATCGCTCTTCCGTGAGGTCCCCCTCGATCTCGATGATGACGTCGTAATTGTGGCCGTGGAGGGGCTCGCAGTCCCCACCGAAGGTGGCCATGTGGGCCGCGGCAAACCGCAGGCGGTTTCGTTCAACGGTAATCCGGCGGGTCACATTCATCGTCGCAATGGTACCTGCCCGGGTCGTTCCGCGGGCGCCCGGTGTTCGCCTTGTCGCAATCCGTGCGGTTCGTCACAATCGCCTGTGGCGCCAACGCGCCGAGGATTGAACCGTGGCGCTTCTCTACGTGACCTCTTCCAACCCCGGCGAAGGCAAGACTGGCGTCGCAGCCGCCATCGCCCGCCACCTTGCCTACGCGGGCACCCCTGTCCGGCTTGTCCGCCTTGCCGAAGGAGAGGGAACCAACGCGGAGGCCGATGCCAGGTGGTTCGCGACACTGGGGTTCGCTCCCGGAAGCCCGCCCGAGCCACAGGCTGCCATCCCGGCCGAAGCACAGGGCGAAACGCTCATTGTCGAAGGT
>JBBIVC010000159.1:0-5697 GCA_037439905.1 Thermoflexus sp. | reverse complement strand
TCGACGCCGAGGTCCTGGAGCGACTGCGGGAGGTCCCAGTGGTAGAGGGTGATAGCTGGCTGGATGCCGCGTTCGAGGAGGGCATCGATGAGGCGGTCGTAGAAGGCGAGGCCCTTCTCGTTCACCGCACCGCGGCCGAAGGGGAAGATGCGCGGCCAGGCGATGGAGAAGCGGTAGGTCTGGATACCGAGGCTGGCCATGATGGCGATGTCCTCGGGGTAGCGGTGGTAGTGGTCGCAGGCGATATCGCCGGTATCGCCGCCCTGGATTCGGCCGGGCTGGCGGACGAAGGTATCCCAGATGGAGACGCCGCGGTCGTCTTCCTGGACCGCGCCTTCGATCTGGTAGGAGGCGGTGGCGACACCCCACTGGAAGCCATCGGGAAACTGGAGGAAGGCCATTGCAGGATTAAACAGCATCCGGCGCAGGATCGCACCAGGCCTTGCCGCGGGGAGTAGGATGGACTCAGCGCTCGAAGAGGAGGCTCACCATGGCAACGACTCCGAAAGCATCGCGGACGGCGGGCAAGCCGGCGACAACCGGCAAAGCGAAGGCGACCAGAGGCAGAAAGGCCGCCGCGCCAGCTGTAGCGCTACCCGAACGCCAGCCCGGCGACGATCTCGACCAGGAAGACTACGCGCAGTTCGACGGGTAGGGTCACTCTCCGCGGCCCGGCGCCTGACCGGCCGCATGCCCTATAGCCCTTGAGAGCCATACACTCCGTGCATGGCGACTGAAGTAATCGTTGTCCGCCATGCAGAGACCTACGGCAACATCGAGGGCCGGTTCTGCGGGCATTCGGAAACCGAACTGACCCCGAGGGGCGTCCTCCAGGCCCAGGCTCTGGGGCTCCGTCTCAAGGGCCAACACTTCGATGCCGCATACTCTTCGGACCTTACGCGAGCGCTGCGGACAGCGCGGTACGCGGTGGAGCACCACGCCGCGCCGCTGGAGCCCGCGCTCGACCGGGACCTGCGGGAAATGCACTACGGCGAATGGGAAGGGTTGCAGGCGAAAGAGATCGGGGAGCGGGACGCCGGCCTGTTGCGCGACTTCTTCACCATGAAGCTGCCGGGCGCGCCGGGCGGCGAGAGGATCGAGCAGGTGCGCGAGCGGACGGCGGCGGCCATCCGCCGGGTGGTTGAGGCGCACCAGGACGGCCAGGTGCTGGTTGTGTCGCACGGGAACGCCATCATGGCCATGCTGGCGGAACTGCTGGGGATGCCACGGGAATCGACGTGGTCGTTCGCGGTAGCGAACACGTCGATCACGCGGCTGCAATTCGGGCGGCGGGGGCGCGTCACACTCACAGGCTTCAACGACCACGCGCACATCCAGGACATCCGGGCGGAGTAGGCGGGATCAGGCGGCCGTATCGAGCCGCGTTACGAGCTGCCCGGTCTTTTCCAGCCAGCGGATGAATGCCGCGACGCAGGCCGGGTCGAGCTGGGTGCCGGCGGCACGCCGGACCTCGGCCACGGCCTCGTGCCAGGGGCGCAGCGGGCGATAGACGCGGGTGGAGGTGAGCGCATCGAAGGTATCGGCGACGGCGACGATGCGGGCGGCAAGCGGTATCTCGTCGCCGCGGAGGCCATCGGGATAGCCGCCACCGGCCCAGCGCTCGTGGTGAGCGCGGATGGCGGTGGCGACGTGCTGGAGGACGCGGGTGCTCCGGGCGATGTGTTCGCCGCGGGCGGCATGGTGCTTCATGGTTTCGAATTCCGCCGGCGTGAGCCTGCCCGGCTTCAGCAGCACGGCATCGGGCACGGTGATCTTGCCCACGTCGTGGATGCGACCGGCGGCGACCGCCACGTCGACTTCCTCCTCGGGGAGACCCAGTTCGCGGGCGATGGCTTCGGCGTAGTCGGCGACCCGGCCCATATGGTGGCGGGTGTAGCTGTCCTTGGCTTCGACTGCCGCTTCGAGGGCTTCGAGCTCGGAGGCCGCGGTCGAGTGAACGTGGTCGAGCGAGTCGCGTAGCTCGATTGCCCGCGAGAACACGATGAGCGACCTGGCCCGGAGCGCCTCGACGGCCCAGCCGGCGATGAGGGTGCAGAAGGCGACCAGGAGCAGGCCGTGGTAGAGCCACCAGCTGAGGTGCCAGAGCTCGCCGTAGTACATCGAGAGCTGGGCATCGGCAAGGAAGCCGAGGGCACAGACCATGGCCAACTGGCCGGGGAGCTCGGTGAGCGTCCAGGCCCGGTAGTAGCGCCAGGCGGCGAAGGAGAGGAGGGTAATAGTCGAGAACGCGAGGGCGGTATCCCAGGGCCGGGAGCGCGGGATGAAGTCCCAGAATTCGGGATGCCAGAGCATGGAGGCGAGATACGCCACGAGCAGGACGAGCGCCGCCGCGAGGATGCCGGCAGGGTGGTTTCGGACAAAACGCGAGCCGGGCCAATCGCGGGGGAGCACGCTCATCGCGATGAAGAAGGCGCCCACGAACTGGCTCAGCCCGGCCGAGATCACGACGGCGTAGGGGTAGTCGTGGGCGGGCACAATGAAGCCCGGGGTACCGAGCCCGTGGGTGGCGAAGATGAGGGCGACAGCGATGAAGCCGAGGGCGAGGTAGACGGTGCGCGTGGTGCGGACGCTTTCGACCGAAAGCGCCAGCGCCGTCCCAATGATGGCCGAGAGAAGGGCAGCGGCCGAGACCACGTAGAAGTGGCCGGTCGGCTGCATGACGGCGGGGTCCCAGCCGTCGATGACCCGCACCATGCCAAACGCGATGGCGGGCGTGGCCACAAGGAACCCCACGGCCACATGTTGCAGGGGGTGGCGCACGTTCGTTGTCTCCGTCCTCTCGGGTTGATGTTCGTCGAGACGAGGGAGGTTCTGAAGTGCGGCACGGCCGCGGGAACCGCGGGGAAGCCGGCCCCCGGGTGGTGGGCGTGGTGCGGTCTATGCGGCGTGCTGAGGCTTTGGGCGGGGTTCGGCGGGAGGCGCGCCGGCTTCTTTCCTCGCCTCAGATTGCTGCTGGCGCGGGGGCCGGCGGATGCTCCAGCGGCGGAAGCGCTCCTCGATCGGCCGGCCGGGTTCGCGTTTCTCGCGCTCGGCGCGGTCTTTCATGAAGTCCTCGCGCGTGCGGCCGCCGATCTGGCTGGTGTGGCAGAGGATCGCGTCGACCTTCTTCTCCCAGTAGTCCGTTATGTCGATTGAATAGTCAGGGTTGGCGGCCCCGCCGAGGAGGACTTCGTTTACCTGGTGGGAATCGAGGCCATCGTCTTCATGGTGCTGATAAAAGAGGCGGTCGCGGACGATGGGGTAGATGGCGTCCATGGTGGCCTGGCCAACGTTGCGGTGGTCGCGATGGTTGAAGGTGCCGCGGAACGCATCCCAGGTGATGACGACATCCGGGCGGTACATGCGAAGCAGCCGGACGATCTGGCCCCGCAGCTCGGCGCTCTCGCTGGTGAAGCCATCGGGGTAGCCGAGGAAGATGCATTCCTTGACGCCGAGCAGGCGGCAGGCGGCGCGCTGTTCTTCCTCGCGGATAGCGGCCAGCTTTTCCGGGTGCATCGCGTCATCGTGGGTGCCCTTGTCGCCACCGGTGACGAGCACGTAGTAGACGTCCCAGCCTTCGGCGCACCACTTTGCGACCGTGCCGGCGCACATGAATTCGGCGTCGTCGGGGTGCGCCATGATGACCATCGCCCGGCCAGGGCCCTCGATCGGAGGCAGGTCCTCAGCCTGGGCCGAACCAAGGGGCGGCGTCGTCTGCGGGCGCGGACCTTTTTCGGAAACGGCGCCTTCGGGAGCTTTTTTCTTCAGCTTCCTGGCCTTGTCCTTCTTGCTCATCGAATCACCGGTCATAGCCCCGCGCGGGGCCGGGTTAGGTGGATTCAACTATAGCCGAGCGAGCCTCTGGCGGCCGACCGCCCGGATTGCGTGAAGGAGTCCCACACTGGCGGCCGGTCGCGGAGCGGCGCCGCTGGGGGCGCTGGTGATCGGCCGCAGCGCCGGCGAGACACGGGCGGTGGCGTGAGCCTCAGACCGGGGGCTGGATGACGCGCAGGGGGAAGGTGGCGAGGACCTCGTAGGTGGCGCCGCCGGGGCCGAGCTTGCTGCGCATGAGCGACACCTGTGAGGTGCGCCAGCTCACCGGGGGCACCTCGGTCTTGCCGACGGCGACCTCGATTTCGGCGCGCTGGCGGGTGCCGACCTCATCGCGGACGCGGCCGAGGGTGAGGTGGGGGCGGAAGGGGCGACGTTCGGGTTCGAAGCCGACGACGGCGAGGGCGGCGTTCACAGCCCTCACGAGCGCTTCGAGGCGGAGGACATCGCCGGCGATGCCGACCCACATGATGCGGAGGCCTTCGCGGCCACCGAAAGTGCCGATGTTGGAGAACTCCAGCTCGAAGGGGGAATGGCCGACGACCGCTTCCTGGATGGCGAGCTTGATGGCCGGGAGCTTTTTGACCGGGACTTCGCCGAGGAACTTGAGGGTGACGTGGACACCCTCGGGCTTGATCCAGCGGACGGCGGGGCCGCTCTTCTTGCGGAGGCCCTCGATCGTTTCGCCGATGGCATCCTTCACATCATCTGGCACTTCGCAGGCCACGAACAGGCGGACGTGGTCCTGAGCATTCTCAGTCATGGGTTGTCGTAATCCGAAAGAGTCTCTCGGCGTTGCCGCCACACACTTGCTTCGCCACGTCGCCGGGGAGTTGCCCGAGGAGGCGTTGGAGCTGGCGCCGGGGCGAAAGCAGTGGGTAATCAGAGCCGAAGATCACGCGTCCGGGACCGGCAAGGTCCACAAGGCGCGCGACGCTCATATCATCATACAGCAGCGCGGCCGCTGCGGTGTCGAAATAGACGTTTTCTATGGCGGCTCTCACTTCGGGCATTTGGAGGTAGAACGAGAGGCCGCCCCCCAGGTGGGCAGCCACCATGCGGACGTTGGGAAAGGCGGCCGCGAGGTGGCACAGCTCGACCGGCGAGATGCCACCGGCCTTACCGGGGTAGGCGTGCCCGACCGGTTCGCTGACGTGCCAGAGGAGGATGGCGCCGGCATCGCTGGCAAGTCCGCAGAGCTGGCGCGCGGCGGGGCCGAGCGGGTCCCAGCCCTGGCTGTGCGGGCGGAGCTCGCCGAAGCCCGCCGCGCCGCGGTCGAGCGCACGGTGCGCTTCCGCCTCCCACCCGGGGAGGGCGGGATTGATGGCCGCGAGGACGGCCAGCCTGCCTTCGGCACAGCGGAGGGCATCGGCCAGGCAGGCGTTCTGTTCCTCGATGTCTTGCGCGGTGGCAAAGGCGAAGCCGGCGGCGACGGCCCCGGCGATCTGCGCTCGATCCATCGCCGCAAGGAGGCCGGGGAGGGTGGCCATCTTCGCATGGGGCGCGGCGTACATTTCGCGAAAGGTTGGGTCGCGGGCCACGATTTCGCTTCGGGCCGCCACCTGGGCGGGCGCGAAGAGGTGGGTGTGCGCATCGATATAGGCCATGCAAGGGGATGGTACCACCGGCTGCGAGCCGCGATGCGGGCGATCCAGTAGACTCCGGCGAAATCGAGGGAGGCCCATGGGACGGCTTGAAGGCAAGGTTGCGGTGATCACCGGCGGAGCAAGCGGGATTGGCGAGGGCACGGTGCGCCTGTTCGCCGAGGAAGGCGCGCGCGTGCTGATCGCGGATATTCAAGATGCTCGCGGTGAGAAGCTGGCCGAGGAGCTGGGCCCGGCCACAAGCTACTGCCACACCGATGTG
>JBBIVC010000158.1:0-5707 GCA_037439905.1 Thermoflexus sp. | reverse complement strand
TGCGCATGATCGTGTCCTTTCACAAGCCGGCAAGCCGTGCTGGGGGGAGACGCCCCGCCGGCGGCGGGGCGGGCCTGCGTGGGGACGGAGGAACCGGGGCCGGCGACCATGGCAGGCTGCGATTGGGGAGCGGGCAGACCGCCGGACAGGATGACGGCGGCACTTGCCACCTCGAGCGGGATGGGGCTGGCAGGGTCGAGGCGGAAGTCGGCCTTTGCCAGCTCAGCGACGGCGGCGGCCAGGACGCGGATGCCATCAGACCGGCCTCGCGCAGTCGAAATCAGCTGAGCGAGCGGATGCTCGGCCGGGCTTTCGCGCTTCAACGCCTCGGGGATGACCTCCCGAATGAGGTCGATGACCGCGCGGGTGAAGCGGGCCATGTCGATGCCATCGCCAGCGACGGAGCGGGAGATTTCCAGGGCGGCGCCAAGGTCATCGGCGAGGATGGCGGCGACTAGGCCTGCGACGCGTTCGTCGCTCACCTGCCCCATGGCCGCGCGAACATCGTCCACGGTGGGGGAGGGGCCATAGCGGGCGGTCACCTGTTCGAGCATGGTGATGGCGTCGCGGAGGCCGCCGCGCGATTGGACGGCGATCGCGAGCAGCCCTTCGCGCGGGACGGAGAAGCCTTCCTGTTCGCAGATGAACTGGAGGCGATCGACGATGGCGTCGTTGGGGACGCGATGGAAATCGTAACGCTGGCAGCGCGAGATGATGGTCGCCGGGACCCTGTGGAGGTCGGTGGTGGCGAGGATGAAGATGGCGTGAGGGGGTGGTTCCTCCAGCGTCTTGAGGAGCGCGTTGAAGGCGCCATCGGTGAGCATGTGCACTTCGTCGAGGAGGTAGACCTTCTTTTTCAGGTCGGACGGGGCGAAGGCGATCTTTTCGCGGAGTTCGCGGATGTCCTCGATGCCCCGGTTACTGGCGGCATCCATTTCGATGAGGTCGAGGGCGTTGCCGGCGAGGATGGCCTTGCAGGAGGCGCAGGCGTTGCAGGGGTCGCCATCGACGAGGTTGGCGCAGTTGAGGGAGCGGGCGAGGATACGGGCCGTCGTGGTCTTGCCGGTTCCACGGGGGCCGCTGAAGAGGTAGGCGTGGGCAACCTGGCCGGAGGCCAGGGCATTCCGCAGGGTCCGGACGATGTGGTCCTGCCCGGCGACCTCATCAAAGCCACGTGGCCGCCACTTCCCGTAAAGCACATGCACCCCCGGGGAATGAGTATCCCGAGTATAGAACAAATGTACCGCCGGGACAGCAGGGCAGCCCGGCGAGCAGGCGCTAGATCAGGACGCCATCGGCGAGGAGGTCGGCGATTTCGTCCATGCTCAGGCCGATGATGCGCTCACAGACATCCATGGTGTGTTCGCCCATGAGCGGGGCCGGGCCGGCGATGTAGCCGGGTGTCTCGCTGAGATGGAAGGCAGGGCCATCGTGGGCTTCCCGGCCCGCCTCGGGATGTTCGACGTACTGGTAGTAGTTGCGGCTGCGAATGTGCTCGTCCTTCTCCAGGAGGTCCTGGGCGTTCTGGACGACGCCAGCGGGCACGCCGGCGGCCTGGAGGGTGGCGCAGGCTTCTTCGGCCTTTATCGGCCGCGTCCATGAGTTGATGAGCGCCTCGAGCTCGTCTTCGTTCTGCTTGCGGGCCGCGAAGGTGGCGAACCGGGGGTCGGTTGCGGCTTCGGGGTGGCCGAGTGCCGCGGCGGCGCGCTGCCACTCGGCGTCGTCGCGGCAGGCGATCACGACCCACCGGTCGGGCGAGCCGACGGACGACGCGTCGTCGGCGCAGCGGAAGGCGCCGTGGGGGGCGGCGTTGGGGTTGCGGTTGCCGGTGCGCGAGGGATTCGTGCCGTTGGCGAGCTGCTCGACGACCGCAGTCCCGAGGGTATTCACGACAGATTCCAGCTGGGGGAGCTCGATGCACTGGCCCTTGCCCGTCCGGTTGCGATAGCGGAGGGCGGCCAGCATGGCGGTGACGGTGTGGCCGGGGTTGATGACGTAGTCGGGATAGTTGGTGCCAACGCCGAAGGGTGGGCGATGGGGGAAGCCCGACATTTCACTGATGCCGGTGACCGGGGTGAGGACGGCGCCGAAGCCGAGGTAGTCGCGATGGGGGCCTTCCATGCCCTGCATGGGCGCGTAGGCGGCGATAATCCGGGGATTGACCTTCGCGATCTGGTGGTAGTGGAGGTTCCACTTATCGATTACGCGAGGGGTGAAGTTGGTGAGGAAGAAGTCGCACTTCTCGATAAGGCGGTAGGCGATCTCCTGCCCCTTTTCGGTGTTGAGGTTGAGCTGGATAGAGAGTTTGCCAGCGTTGAAGTTGTTGAAGTAGCCCGAGACGTTGTAGCCGCCCTTGAAGGTGCCGTCGGGGTTCATGGCGAAGGGGTGTACGCGGCGGAGGGAATCGACCTTGGTCTCCGATTCGACGCGGATGACTTCGGCGCCGAACGTGGAGAAGGTGTTGCCTGCGATGGGGCCAGCGCCGAACCAGGAGAAGTCGGCGACGCGAAGACCTTCGAGTGGACGTTTGGCCATGGTTGGGGCTCCTAAGCAAGCGCCGCGAGGACGGCGGCGGTATGTTCGCCCAGGCGAGGCGGGCGGGTGATGATGGCTGGCGTTTCGGAGAGCCGGTAGGGAGGACCGGGAAATTCGACCGGTTTGCCGGCCGGCGCCTCGGGCAGGCTGACGTACCAGCCGCGTTCGCGGAGCTGGCGGTTCTCGGCCAGGTCCTTTGGGGTGGAGACGATGCCGACGAGGAGGCGCCGCTCCTGGCCTTCCTCGTAGGCCTGGCGGGCAGTCTTGCCGGCGAAGAAGGCCGAGATGAGCTCGTTGACGTGAGGGAGGAGGGGAATGTACTTGGCCGCTTCCTCGGGGGTGCTCATGAGCTGGGTGAGCCAGCCCATGTTGAGGTTGGCGATGAGCGTCTTGTAGGGCTCGTCGTCGAGGTCGCCAGCCTTGCCCTCCTCACGCATCCAGTCCACGAGGTCCGGGAGGTCGCCACCTGCGGGGGCGATGATGTAGAGGACGATGTAGCCGTCCTTGACCTTCAGGGTGCCGGAGCCGGGGATGGCGATGGGGAGGCCACCGGCGCCGCCCATGCGAACACGGTTCTTCTTCTGGAAGTCCCAGGTCTGCATCGCGGTCTCCTGGGACATGGAGATCGCCTCCTGGGCCGAAACATCGACGAGCTGGCCCTGGCCGGTCGCTTCGGCGTGGAGGAGGGCGATGAGCGTCCCCTGGGCCGCCTGGATGCTGGCGGAGACATCGGCCTGGTGGCCGTAGATCATGTTGGGCGGGTCGGCAGGCTCGCCTGCGAGGGTCATGATGCCGCCCATCGCCTGGCCGACGATATCGGTATAGGCCCAGTTGGCGTGGGGCCCGGTCTGGCCGAAGCCCGTGACCGAGGTGTAGACGAGCGAGGGCTTCGCCGCGTGGAGGTCGGCGTAGCCGAGCCCACGGGCAGCGAGATAGCCGACCGGGTTGTCCTCGAGGACGACCTCGGCGGAGAGGGCGAGCTTCCGGGCCGCGATGCGGCCGTCTTCCGATTCGAGGTCGAGCACGACGGACTTCTTCGAGGTGTTGTGCACCCAGAAGGCGAGGCTGGCATCGGGATTGCCCTCGTAGCCGGCGAGGAAGGGGGCGGAGTTGCGCTGGCGTCCGCCACCGGGAGGTTCGACCTTGATGACTTCGGCGCCAAGATCGGCGAGGAGTCGGCCGCAATACGAGCCAACTTCGTCGGTGAATTCGACGACGCGGACGCCCGCGAGAGCCTGTTCGGTCATGTGGGCTAGTCTCCGGGAATGGCGGTGACGCGGGCCTGGAGCCCTCCGCCGATGATTTCGGCAGCCTGGGCCACCATGTCATGCAGGATCTCCGCGGCCGGGCGGACGCGGGTGAGCAAGCCCGAGATCTGGCCGGCGGCATTCATCAGCAAGTCTTCGCGGCCCGCTTTGCGGACGGAGTAGACGAGGTCCTGGATGAGCAGGCCCTGGAGCCCCATGGGGAGCGCCTGGAGGCCCGAGGCTTCCCAGGCCTCGATCAGGGGGTTGTTGATGTTTCGCATGGTCTTGCCGGAGTACAGGCGGGTGATCTTGGTGTCTTCATCGCCCGCCGCGAGGATGCGCTGTTGCTGGATCGCGGGCTGGTTTGCTTCCTCGGCCACCAGGAAGGCGGTGCCGCACCACACGCCAACGGCGCCGAGGGCCAGGGCGGCGGCGATACCACGGCCATCGGCGATTCCACCCGCAGCGACGACCGGGGTGGGCGAGACAGCGTCGACGACCTGGGGGATGAGGGCCAGGGTGGCGACCCGGCCGGTATGGCCACCAGCCTCGGTGCCCTGTGCGACCACCACATCAGCGCCGGCGGCAGCGACGCGCCTGGCGTTCTTCACGTTGCCGACGAGGCAGAGGACTTTCGTGCCGTTGGCCTTGAGGCGGTCCATCCACTGGGCAGGGCTGCCGAGGCCACTGGCGAAGACAGGGACCTTTTCCTCGATGACCACTTCCATCTGCTCATCGGACATGCCGCCGGAGCGGGGGCGGGTCGCGACGGCCCGGGAATCGCGGGGCGCCTCTTCCCAGGGAACGCCGAGGTCCTCGGCGATCTTCCGGAGGCCCGCGCGTGTTTCGGCGGGGATGAGTTCGCGGGGGTCGCGGGGCATTTCACCGCTGGCTGCGCCACCCATGAAGTTCGAGGGCAGGAGCAGGTCGACACCGAAGGGCTTATCGGTCATCGAACGGACTCTCTGGATTTCTTCACGGAGGCGGTCGGCGCTGAAGCCGGCGCCACCGATGACGCCAAGCCCGCCGGCATTGGAAACGGCCGCCACGAGGGGCGCAGTGGCGACGGGGCCGCTGATGCCACCCGCGACGGGGCCCATTCCCGCGAGGATCACGGGGTATTCGATTCCGAGCATGTCGCAGAGCGCGGTGCGCAACACAGGTCGAGCCATTGTCAGTACTCCAAGGGAGGTCGGGGCCCGAGTATACGTGAGCCGGGCGAAGGCGGCAGAAAAAGGGCCCGTTTCGGACACAACCGGGGAGGCGCCGGGCCGCTGGCGTGGCGCAGGAGTAGACCCGCGGCAGCGCGGCGGCGAAACTGGAGTGCATGAACACGCCGGTCACACCGTATGTGCTCGCGGGGCGCATTTTTTCCATCATCGGCATGGCGTTCACCGCGGCCTGTGCCATCCTGCTCTTCATCATTCCAGAGTGGTGGTGGGGCCTGGCGGCGACGCTCGCGTTCTTCCCGTTTTTCGGTCTGATCGTGCTGGTGGAGCGGTACCAGGCGAAGCACGGGATGATCGGTCCCGAACTCCCAACGGACAGTGGCGAAGACTAGGCTTGGCCTGGCGGTCGGCCTGTTGGGGCTGGTGCTGGCCGGCTGTTCGGATGCAAGCGAGGCGGGCGATGCGGCGCTCGACCGGTACCTCTGCGAGCAGAGCGACCTGGAAGGGCGGTTCCTGCCGCTAGTCTCGGGGGCGTTCTCGGGCGACGACCTTGGCGGGCTCGGGCCGGACCCGGAGGAACGAAAACGGGAGTACCGGGCAGCGGGCATGCAGCGCGGGCGGTTCGTGTTCTGGAAGCAGGGCCTGCCGCGGCCCCCGTTCGACCCTCCGATGAATGTGGTGTGCCAGGTCCTGGTGTTCGAGACGGCCGCGCAGGCTGAGGCCTGGGTCTCGGCACTCGACGCGGACGCATCGGAC
>JBBIVC010000157.1:0-5747 GCA_037439905.1 Thermoflexus sp. | reverse complement strand
TCTAGAACTCGATCGGCAGGCTGGCGCGCGCCCATGCCGCGGTTCCACCGCGGACTGATTTGGCCTCGAACCCGCGCTCCTGGAGGAACTTCGCAGCCATCTTGCTGCGGTTGCCGCTCGCGCAAATGAGGAGCACCGGCCTATCGCGCGGGATGCGCTGCATGCCGATGGCGATCTGGCCGAGCGGGATGTGGCGAGCGCCCGCGGCGCGGCCCTGGGCCCATTCCCAGCGTTCACGGATATCGACCAGTGTGGCGCCCTCCGCCTGGAGCGCGTGGGCCTGGTGGACGTCGATTTCGAGATTGTTTGGGGTGCGGGAGAAGAGGCCCATGTGGGGCGAAGACCTCCGGGGCGGGCTGGAGAGACCCGGCGCTTTTCATCACTTTATCGCCACTCACCGATAGAGACAAACGGGAGACCGTGGGCGCCAGTCTCGCCGGATGGGCACGTTTGGACCGGGAGGAAGGGCCGAACGGACCTTCGATTGTGACTCTCTTCACGAGAACATGCGAATACGCGCATATTCCTGCAATGGGAAGACATGGCGCGGGAGGCAACCACGATGAAGGACCTGGTGATCCTTGGCGCTGGCACCGCCGGCACGATGGCCGCGAACAAGCTCCGGCCCCGGCTCGATGCGAAGGAGTGGCGCATCACGATCGTCGATCAGGACAACACCCACCACTATCAGCCCGGCTACCTGTTCCTTCCGTTCGGCAAGTACCGGGCTTCGGAGATCGTGAAGCCGCGCGAGAAGTTCATCCCAAAGGGGGTGGAGCTGACCATCGGCGAGATCGACCGGGTGATCCCGGCCGAAAACGCGGTACTCCTGGCCGACGGCAGGCGGCTCCCCTACGACCAGCTGGTGATCGCCACCGGCACCACGCCACGTCCCGATCAGACACCCGGGCTGATGGGGCCGGAGTGGCGGAAGAGCGTGCACGAGTTCTACACCTTCGAAGGGTCGCAGGCGCTGGCGGCCGCGCTCGACAAGTGGGAGGGCGGACGGCTCGTGATCCACATCACCGAGATGCCGATCAAGTGCCCGGTGGCTCCACTCGAGTTCGCCTTCCTCGCCGATTCGTTCTTCAAGAAGAAGGGCATGCGCGACCGGGTGGATCTGGTGTACGTCACACCGCTCGATGGCGCCTTTACGCGGCCCCTGGCGGCGCGCACCCTGGGCGGGATGCTCGAGGAACGGGGCATCGCGCTGGAACCCGACTTCGCCATCGAGCACGTGGATGAGGAGCGGAAGGTGCTCGTCTCCTACGACGAGCGGGAAGTGCCCTTCGACCTGCTGGTCACCGTCCCGCTGAACATGGGCGCGGACTACATCGCCCGGAGCGGGCTGGGCGACGAGCTGAACTATGTGCCGGTCGACAAGCACACGCTGCTCTCGAAGGCGTGGCCGAACATCTTCGCCCTGGGCGATGCCAGCGACATCCCGGCATCGAAGGCGGGCTCGACGGCCCACTTCGCCGTCGATGTGTTCGCCGAGAACTTTGTCCATCACATCCGCGGAGAGGCGATGCCGGAGCGGTTCGATGGTCACGCGAACTGCTTCATCGAATCGGGCGGGGGCAAGGCGCTGCTCCTCGACTTCAACTACGACACCGAACCGCTCCCGGGCACGTTCCCGTTGCCGGCGGTGGGGCCGTTCGGGCTGCTGCGCGAACGGCGGTCGAACCACTGGGGCAAGTTGATGTTCCGCTGGGTCTACTGGCACCTGCTGCTGAAGGGCCGGCCGCTACCCATCCGCACGCACCTGAGCATGGCCGGGAAGGTCCGGAACCCATGACAGGCACAGCACCAAATCCGACCACGCGGCGACGCGCCGCGCCATGGCACACCAGGAGGTAAGGCAATGCCAGTCACTACTCTCGCCGGCCGCGAACTGCATGTGGACGAGGAGGGATTCCTCACCAATTTCGACGAGTGGGACGAGGAGCTCGCCAAGACGCTCGCAGCCAACATCGGGATCGATCTGACGGACGCGCACTGGCGGGCAATCCGGTTCCTGCGCGACGACTACCGGGCCACCGGGGAGACGCCGACGTTGCGGCGCTGCACCACCGTTGGTGGCTTCGCCACGAAGGAACTCTTCGATCTCTTCCCGAAGAAGCCCGCGAAGAAGATGGCCTACATCGCCGGCCTGCAGAAGCCGGTCGGCTGCGTCTGAGAGAGGAGGCACACCATGACCGAGGTAATGACCAGGCCCGCAATCGTCCCATCGTTCGAAGACGAGAAAGCAACCGAGCGCAAGCTCTGCATCATCTGCTCGAAGGGTTCGCTGGATATGGCGTATCCCGGGCTGGTGCTGGCGAACGCCGCCCTGGGGGAGGGGATTGAAACCCACCTCTTCTTCACCTTCTGGGGTTACGACATCATCAACAAGAGCACCATGGCCCACCTGAAGTTCACCCCGGTGGGCAACCCGGCGACGCACATGCCGACCATGCTGATGGGCCTCCCCGGGATGACGGCCTTCGCGACGCACATGATGAAGAAGCAGATCGAAGGCATCGATATCCCGGGCGTGCCGGAATTCCTGGACCTCATCACCGATGCGGGCGGCCACCTCTGGGCGTGCCGGATGTCGGCCGACATGATGCACCTGGGCAAGGAAGACCTGTACGACCGGGTGGAGGGGATCATCAGCGCCACCGATTTCATCGAACTCTCCGATGGCGCACAGATCATCTTCATCTAGGATCGGGCCATGGGCGGGGCCGGCGGTAGTGCCGGCCCCCGGCCGGGCAAACAAGAGGAGGGAGTGAGCGGCCATGGACGATCGCAACGAGGAGGTCTACGTCCTCCACGCACAGATCCTGAAGACGCTGGCCAACCCACGCCGGCTGATGATCATGGACGCCCTGCACGGGGGCGCCCGCACGGTGAGCGAAATCGAGGAGATCGTTGGCCTCCCCCAGGCGACCGTCTCGCAGCACCTGGCCGCCCTCCGTTCCCAGGGCCTCGTTGTCCCCCGCCGCGAGGGGAATACCGTCTGCTACTCCCTCGTGAGCGATACGGTGGTCCGCGCATGCGACCTGTTCCACGACTTTCTCCTCGAACGGCTGCGCGCCAGCCAGGAGCTTGCGGAACAGCTCCAGCAGCCGCGGCCGCTGCTGGCGGGGGGCATGGCCGCGGCTACGGCGGGGGACCGGGCCAGCTAAGCGCGACGGCGACCCGGCGCCCGCGGGTGGCTTGCCGCGCTGCCGGGCCCATTCTGGTAGGATGCCCCGCAGGAGGACTGCCATGGTCCCGTTCGATTCCAAGCAAGTCCACATCGCCGGCGTGGAGATGACCGCCGAGGCGTCGCTGAACAACTGAAGCGGCCTCTGGACCGCCGTGGTGCGGTCCGGGGAGGCGCTGGTGGCGACCGGCGCGGGGCTTTCGGCCGCCGAGGCCATGGAGACCGCCATCGAGCGGGCCGGGAAAGTTGCGGGCACGGTCCCGCGGGCCGGGGCTGCTGGCTAACGCATCCGGGCGCTACTCGCCCGGCACGAACAGCCGGTCCTGGGGGCGGAGGTAGGGCCGCACCTCTTCCAGGTTCACACGGAAGAACATCTGGACCCTGCGCGGAGCGCCCGGGTAAAGGTAGCTCACCGTCGGCTCGAGCACGAAGCCGTTGAGCAACGCCATGTGGAACGGGACATTGGTTACGTAAAGTATTCCGTCATCGGGCAGTTCGCTGTGGGTCTGCAGGAGCTCGTCAATCCAGCGTTGTTCCTGTTCGGGGCCCTGCTCCACCCACCGGCCGACGCGGTTGTTGCCGACGGCTGCCACCAGGAGCGCGGCGGCAGCCAGCGCCCCCGTCGCGGCCTGTGCCGGGTTCGGGAGCACCGGCAGACGCGGCAGCAGCGGCCAGAGCTCCATGGCCACCGCCCCGAGGGCGAGCGCCAGGAACGCCGAGGGGAAGTAGAAGTACCGTGGCCCGTAGCCGACGTTGAACAGCGCGTACGGCACGATGGACGCAAGGAACCCCAGGATCAGCGCGAGCACCAGCCACCGCCTGGTGGCAAGCGCGATGAGCGGCGAGACGAGTACGAGCGCGCCCAGCGCGCGTTTCACGAAGACGAACGCGGCGAAATCAAGGTCGGCCGGGGCAAGGGCCTGCTGGACGTAGAACCACGAGCGGCGGAGCGCATCGGCATCGGCGCTGAGGGATTGGTCGCGCGGGGCGGTGAAGAACCAGGTCGAGACGAGCGTATAGAGCACGAAGAGGACGAAGTACGGGACCAGGGGGAGATAGGCGCGCGGGTCGCGCAGGCGCTCGCGGGCGTGCACAAGCAAGAGCCAGGCGCCCATTGCCGGGAAGACGGCGACGACGGTTTCGCGGTTCAGCAGGCCGATGGTGATGAGCGCAAGGGCGAGGAGATGCAGGCGCAGCTGCCGCGCCGGGCTCGGGGCTTCGACCGCGGCGATGAAGGTGAGCCAGCCAGCGAGCGCGAGCGGGAAGCCAACCAGGCTGAGGGCAGAAATCCAGGTCACCGATTCGAAGCCGGCAGGGTGGGCCGCGAAAACCATCGTTGCGACAACTGCGCCAGGAGTCGAAATCCGGAGCCGCCGGGCCACGAACCAAACGGCCACGATCCCGCCGAGGTGCGCGGCGAAGCTGGTCAGGTGGTAGCCAACCGGCTCATCGCCGAAGACCCCGTACTGGAGGCGGAAGTATGTCCACGAGAGCGGGCGCCAGTGGTCGGCGGCGATTTCGGATGCCTCGCTTTCGACCCAGGGGACGAAGGCATCGTGGAGGAAGTCGCCCCACGACATGTCGCGCGAGGCAAGCAGGTAGCGGTAATCGTCGCCGAGGAATGGCGAATCGAGGGCGGGCCAGTAAATGACGAGGGCCAGCGCGAACGAAGTGGCCAGGGCCAGGATGGCAACGCGGGCGGGGGTGCGGGGACTGCGCAAGGCGCCTCCAGGAAGCCACCGGGGCATGCCGGCTCGTGCCGGGGCTGGCACACGCATGTATAGGGGCCATCGCGCTTTCGTGCACGGGTAGGCACCGCGCCAGGGGGCCACCTCCGGTGGCTGCCGGCGAGAACCGGGCACGCCCACGCTTATCACCGTGGCGGGGGGCAGTCTCTCCGCGAGCCGGCAGGCAGCGTAGGATTCGCGCCATGGAATACGACTTCGATCGCGTCTACGACCGGAGGGGCACCGGCAGCTCGAAGTGGGACCGGTTCGACGCCGGCGTGCTGCCGATGCCGGTGGCCGACATGGACTTCCCTTCGCCTGAGCCGGTGCGCCGGGCGCTCCTCGAACGGGTGGAGCACGGTTTCTACGGCTACGGGCTCGCCACCGAGGACTTCCACCGCGCGTTCACGGCCCGGCTGGCCCGCCGTTACGGCTGGGAAGTCGCCCACGAGGCGCTCGTACCGCTCCCGGGGGTCATCCCGGGGTTCAACCTGGGGCTGCGGGCGCTTGCGCGTCCGGGGGAAGGGGTTGTCATCCAGCATCCCGCCTATCCGCCAATCCTGAACGCGCACAGCCACCACGGCCTCGTGAGGCAGGACGCCTACCTTGTGCGTGGCGATTCAGGACGGTACGAGGTCGACTGGGAGAGCCTGGAGGCGGCGATCGACGAGACCACGCGGGTGTTCCTGCTCTGCAATCCACACAACCCGGTGGGCCGGGTCTTCTCGCGCCAGGAGCTCCGCCGGATGGCCGACATCTGCCTGGAGCGCGGGCTGTGGATCATCTCCGACGAGGTGCACTGCGACCTGGTGCTCGATGGGAACGTG
>JBBIVC010000156.1:0-5761 GCA_037439905.1 Thermoflexus sp. | reverse complement strand
GGGCGCGCACTTCGGAGACGAAGGCATTGAGTTGCTCCGCGGTCATGACCGCGCTCACATCGCTGCCGAGGAGGGCGAACCATCGCATGGCGAGATCACGGACCGCGGGTTCGGCGGCGCCTGCGCCGGGGCCACGGGGGACAAGCGGCGAGACCGGCCGGCCGAGGTCCTCAATACGCAACTCGCCCTGGAGGATTGCGACGGCGTGGAGCAGGTGCTGTGGCCCCACGTCGAGGTGGCCCTGGTAATTGGCCACGGCGGCCGAGGTTGTCAGGATCTCTGTTAGGCGGAGTCCTTCGTGATCCACTGGTCAGTCAGATTGCAACGCCTCGGCCGCGAGGTCACGCGCGCGGCGTGCCCGGCCAGCCTCGACGAAGCGGCCGACAGCAGCGATGAAGGCGTCGACCTCGGCATCGGTGAGGTCTTCCATGAGTCCGGCCGTGTATTCACGGAGCTCGGTCCGGAGGCTTTCGACGGCGGCGCGGCCGCGGGGTTCGAGCCAGATGTTGATGCCGCGGCGATCGGTCGCCGACACTTCCCGCCGGATGAACCCGCCGCGCTCGAGGCGCTCGAGGAGGGCGGAGACCGAGGGGCGGGTGACGTAGAGCCGCTCGGCGAGCTCGGCGTTGCTGAGCCCCTCCTGCTGGAGCAGGTGTCCCAGCAGGCGGAGCTGGGTAACCGTGAGGTTTTCGCGGTCCCAGATCATGAGACGGACCTGGTCCAGGAGCGCGCTGGCCGCAAACAGCGCGGTTGCGGCATCGTCGAGCCGCTGCGCGCGGGTAGGCTTGGTCATCGGCTGGCTCCGGGCGGGTGCAGGTGGGCCGATTCTGTCGGGTTGCTCGCCGTAGCGCAAACGGTGGCCGGGACGTGGCCATACCGCCCGGGAGAAATGCTTCGCGAGACGCTAAGTGTTCTGGTAGACTCCGCGGCCAACGGCAGGAGGAAATGGATGAAGTTTGGCATTTTCTATGAGCACCAGCTGCCGCGGCCCTGGGACGATGGCATCGAGCTGAAGCTCTTCCAGGACGCGTTGGCCCAGGTCGAACTCGCAGACCGGCTGGGGATCGACTTCGCGTGGGAGGTGGAGCACCACTTCCTGGAGGAGTACTCGCATTCGTCGTGCCCGGAGGTGTTCCTGGCGGCGGCGAGCCAGCGGACGAAGAACATCCGGCTGGGGCACGGCATCAAGCTGATGCCGCCGAACTACAACGCGCCGGCCCGGATCGCGGAGGAGATCGCCACGCTCGACCTGGTATCGAACGGGCGGGTGGAGTTCGGAACCGGCGAATCGGCATCGCGGGCCGAGCTCGAAGGTTTCAACATCAACCCGGCGGAGCGCCGCGCGATGTGGCGCGAGACGACCGAGCAGGTGTGCAACATGCTGGCGATGGACCCGTATCCCGGGTACCAGGGCAAGTACTTCTCGATGCCGGTGCGGAACGTGGTGCCGAAGCCCGTTCAGAAACCGCATCCACCGCTCTGGGTGGCGTGCTCGAACCGCGACACGATTCACCTGGCGGCCCAGCTGGGCATCGGGGCGCTGACGTTCGCCTTCGTCGACCCCGCGGAAGCGAAGAAGTGGGTCGACGACTACTACGAGACGTTCAAGAACGAATGTGTGCCGATCGGCCACGCGGTGAACCCGAATATCGCGATGGTGACCAGCTTCTCGTGTCATCCCGACGCGGAGGAGGCATTCCGCCGCGGGTTCGATGGGTTCAAGTTCTTCCAGTTCGGCCTTGGCCATCACTACGTTTTCGGGACGCACAAGCCGGGCCGGACGAATATCTGGGCGCAATACGAAGCGGTGAAGGAAGCGATGGGCGCCGAGCAGCTCGACTTCCTGGGCGGCGGTGGAGACGGCATCGGGACACCGGCCCAGCTCCGCGCGCACCTGAAGAAGTTCGCCGATGCGGGTGTCGACCAGACGGTGTTCATCCAGCAGGGCGGGAAGAACCAGCACGAGCACATCTGCGAGTCGCTCGAACTCTTCGCCGCGGAGGTAATGCCGGAGTTCAAGGAGCAGGAAGAGGAGCGCACGCGGCGCAAAGCGGATGAGCTTGCCCCGTACGTGGAGAAGGCCTTCCAGCGCAAGCAGTGGATGAAGGAGCTCGCCGACGACGAGATCCCATCGTTCCCGGCCTACGGGGCGATGATCGCGGAGGTTGACCCGGCCACGCTGGATGAGACCGCGCGGCTGCGTGCCGAGCGCTGGGCCAAGATGCGGCAGGTGCTCCGGGAGATGGAGGCGAAGCAGAAGTCGGCGGCGCGGTGAGCCCGGCGCCGTGGCGAACGGCCCGGTGGTGCACCGGGCCGTTCGCGTTGCGGACCTGGCGATCAGGCGCGCCGGGGCGGAGGTGTGCCCAGGCCGGCCATCGGCGTGAGCTTCGTCACATCGATATCGATGAGGTACGGGCCCTCGTGGGCGATCGCCCGGGCGAACGCCGCCCGGAAGGTGTTTGGGCTATCGACGCGCTCGGCCTCGACGCCCATGCCCCTTGCGACCATGACGAAGTCGGGCGTATGGAGGTCGACGCCGAACTGCCGGCCATCGAAGGTACGGCCTTCGATGGAGCGGAGGACGCCGTAGCCGCCATCATTGAAGACACAAACCACTACCGGCACCTGGTACTGGGCCGCGGTGGAGAGCTCGGCGATGTTGAGCATGAAGCCGCCGTCGCCCTGGATGACCGCGGCTTTGCGGCCGGTTCCGATGGCCGCGCCGATCGCCAGGGGAAGGGCTGGCCCGATGGCGGCAGAGGTAGGATTGAGGGAGGTGCGCGGGGCGAGGATGGGCATCAGGCGGTTGCCCCAGAGGTAGGCCGGGACGGTGGCATCGCGGACGACGAATCCGTCGCGCGGGAGGTGCTCGCGCATGGCGTCCATGATGGCCTCGTAGTCGGGACCAATTTCGCGCCGGATCTGCGCGCGGGCGGCATCACGCAATTCCCGGGCGCGCGCAACGAAGGCGGAATCGCCCGGCTGGCCCTGGCTGGCTTCGGCGCCGTCGAGCTCTCGCAGGATTGCGGAGAGTGCGAGGCGCGCATCGGCGACGACCGGGACATCGGCGTGGTAGTTCCGGTTGATGACGGCCGGGTCGGCATCGATGTGAATGAGCTTCGGTGGGAGCGGCATGGTCCAGTTGCGGGTGGCTCCGCCCTGGAAGCGGGTGCCGACGGCGAGGACGACGCCGGCCCCATCGAAGATCTCGGCGAAGGCGGGCATGTTCGTCAGTGGACCCATGCACAGGGGATGGTCTTCGGGGATGGCGCCGCGGCCATTGACTGACGTGAAGACCGGGGCGTTGAGGCGATCGGCAAGCTGCTGAAGTTCGCGCTCCGCTTCGGCGGTGAGGACACCGCCGCCGGCCCAGATCACGACGTTGGAAGACCCGCGCAGGAGCTCGACCGCGCGGTTGACGGCGTCGCGGGCGGGCCGGATTCGAGGCCAGGCCTCGACGTGGGGGATGTCGATCTCCGCCCTGGCGTACTGGAAATCGATGGGGATTTCGATGGCGCCGGGGCGGGGCCTGCCGGTGCAGATGTCGGCCGCCACGCGGAACATCGCGGCGCCGATGTCTTCGGGGCGCTGGACCGACTCGGCGCGGCCGGTGACGGTGCGGAGCATGGGAAGCTGGTTTTCGGCTTCGTGGAGGAAGCCCTTGCCCTTGCCGTAGTACACGGAATCGACCTGGCCGGTGATCATCATGACGCGGCTCGAGGCGAACCCGGCTTCGAAGAGGCCAGTCATGGCATTGGTGACCCCGGGCCCGGTGCTTGTTATGGCAACTCCGAGCTTCCCCGTGGCGCGCGCGTAGCCATCGGCGCCGTGGAGCGCCCCCTGCTCGTGGCGGACGGCGATGGGCGTAATGCCGCCGCCGCGGTGGATGGCGTCGTAGATCGGGATGTTGTGCACGCTGACGATGCCGAAGACGTGCTCGACGCCAAGGGCGCGCAGGGATTCATAGACGGCCTCGCCGCCGGTCATTTCGCGCATCGATGTGACTCCAGGTCGATGGTCGGACGTGCGAGGACGCTATCGCAGTGGCCGTGAGGGTGTCAAACGCGGACCGTTTGCCCCGCAAAATGCCCCAACCCGGACGTGGAGGCGAGCGGACGGGCGGCAGATGCTATGCACGGAGGATGAAGTGTCGCACGAACGCACCAGTGGCGGCCGGATGCTGCGGTGGCCGGTGACCCGCGAGGGCCGGCGAGCCGGCTGGCTCGTAGCTATTGCCGCGGGGCTGACCGTGGGCGGAATGCTCATGGCCGGGATCTGGTTCGGGCTGGCCGAGGAGCCAGGGGGAGACCAGGAATCGCCGCCGGTGTGGCTGCAGGTGCCGATGGTCGCGTCCGTGCTTGCGGGCGGCATCGCCGCGGTTTCGAGCGGGGTCCTGGCGATCCTAGCCCTGCGGCAGGGCGACAGGTCGCTCGTGCTCGTCCCGGCGATCCTTGCGATGCTGGCCGCGGTCACCTTCGTGGCCGGGGAGTTCGCCGTCCCGCACTGACGGCGACTCCGGAAGGCGCTACCAGCGGTACTGGCTGACGCCCCAGTCGGCCTCGTAGTAGGGGCTCACGTGCGTCCCGGGGCGAATGACGCGGTCGATCGCCCGGCGATCGTCGTCCGTGATGGCCACATCCGCGGCCTTGAGGTTGTCTTCGAGCTGCTCCATGGTGCGCGGGCCGATGATGGGGCTCGTGACTCCCGGCTGGTGCATCACCCACGCCAGCGAGAGCTGGGATAGGGTGACGCCTTTCTCCTTCGCGATGACTTCGAGGCCCTCGATGACATCCCAGATGGCGTCGTTCATGCGGCGGCGGTACATCGGGTTGGCGTCGAGATTCGCGTAGCGGCTGTCTTCGGGTGGCTGGGAATCGCGGTTGTACTTGCCGGTGAGAAGGCCGCCGGCGAGGGGGCTCCAGGGGATGGTGGCGATGCCGTAGCTCTGCGCCATGGGCAGGAGCTCGCGCTCGATGCGGCGATCGAGGAGGTTGTAGGGCGGCTGCTCGCAGACGAAGCGGTTGAGCCCGTACTCCTTCGAGACCCAGAGGCTTTCGAGGAGCTGCCACGCGGCAAAGGTGCTGGTGCCGATGTAGCGAACCTTACCGGAGCGGACGAGGTCGTCCATGGCGCGAAGGGTCTCATCGATGGGCATGTCGGACTGGGGGCGGTGAATCTGGTAGAGGTCGATCCAGTCCGTCTGGAGGCGGCGGAGGCTGGCCTCGCACTGCTCGATGATGTGGCGGCGGGTGTTGTTCATATCGTTCGGGCCGGGGCCCATTTTGCCGTGGACCTTGGTGGCGAGGATGACCTGGTTTCGCTTGCCATTGCGCTTGAGGGCTTCGCCGGTGGCCTCTTCGCTGCGGCCGATGCTGTAGACGTTGGCGGTATCGAGAAAGTTGATGCCGGCATCGAGGGCGCGGTCGATGATGGCGGCTGAATCGGCGGGGGTGGTCTTGCCACCGAACATCATGCAGCCGAGGCAAAGGCTGCTGACCTTGACGCCGGTCCGGCCGAGGGATCGGTATTCCATGTGTCTCACCCAGGGAGAGTTTGTAGGGCAAACCATACGGCATCGAACCAGTTTGGCGGCGCCCTGGTGTGCAGGCGCCCGTCGAGAAGGGGTATGCTCGCGGCATCGACTCCATCGGGGGGCGGGGTGGACCGCTACGCAGTGTTCGTCGATGCAGGTTATGTCTACGCAGCCGGTGGCGCGCTTGTGCTCGACACGGCGAACCGGGCACAGGTCAACCTGGACCAC
>JBBIVC010000155.1:0-5764 GCA_037439905.1 Thermoflexus sp. | reverse complement strand
GTTGGCGTTGGCACGGCGGTCGGGAGGAGCCCGGCCGATGTTGGGGTGGCTCCGCCGCCGTCGTCGTCGTCATCGCCGCAGCCAACGAGCGCGTAGGTGGCGGCTGCGATACCGGTGATGGCCGACCCGCGGAGCGCGGAGCGGCGGCTGAGCTTGCGGCGCAGCCAGTAATTGGTTCGTTCTTCCATTGCGTGACTTCCCCCTGTTGGAAGCGGCCGAGGCCGCGATATCCCGCTGTAATTACGAAGACTGCCGCAATCGCGGATCCAGGATGTCGCGAAGGGCATCTCCGAAAAGGTTGAAGGCCAGGACGGCGATGCTGATGGCGGTGCCGGGGATGACGGCGGTCCACCAGGCTTCGAGCCAGTTCTGGCGCATGTCCTGGAGCATGCCGCCCCAGCTCGGGTGGGCGGCGCTATTGATGCCGAGGCTGAGGAAGCTCAGCGCGGCCTCGGCGAGGATGGCGTTCCCGATCTGGATGCTTGCGATGACGATGATCGGCGCGAAGACATTGGGGAGCACATGGCGCGCCATGATGCGGACCGGGGTGTTGCCGATGCACTCCGCCGCCTCGACGTACTGGAGGTTGCGGATGCTCAGGACAGACCCGCGTACGATGCGCGCCGTGGTGGGGGCGATGATGATGCCGATCGCCAGGCTGACGAGGAAGAACGAACGCAGCCCGTAGCTCCGATCGGGAAGGAAGATGGAGAGGAAGAAGATGGCGAGGACGAGCGGGGGGAAGCCAAGGACAACTTCGACAAGGCGGCTGACGAGCATGTCGACCCAGCCTCCGAAGTAGCCGCTGATGAGCCCCAGCGCGGTACCGATGAGCGTGCCGATTGCGACAGCCGAAAAGCCGATGCCCAGCGAGATCCGGCTGCCGATGAGGACGCGGCTGAACATGTCGCGGAAGAGGTTGTCGGTGCCGAATGGATGGGAAAGGGAGGGCGCCTGGAGGCGGGGGTTCTTGATCGGGTCGACGGCATCGGCGGCCTGGGGGGCGAGGAAGTCAGCACCGATTGCCACGAACACCAGTGCCAGGCAGATCACACAGGCGATGGCGCCGAGGGGTTTCTTGCGCGCGATGCGCCAGAGCGCGGCCAGCCGGTTCGGCCGCCGCCGGAGTTCGGTATAGGCAAAGGGTGTGGGCACGGCGCGAGCAGCCATTTACGTATACCTGATGCGCGGGTCGAACCAGGCGTAGCTGAGGTCGACCAGCAGGTTGATGGTGACGAGGACGGTTGCGAAGAAGAGGACGAGCCCCTGGACCTGCGGGTAGTCCTTGATGGTTACCGACGAGAAGGTGAGGAGCCCGAGGCCGGGAAGGCTGTAGATGTTTTCGAGGACGACGGTACCGCCCAGGAGCACGCCAACCTGGAGGCCGAAGAGGGTGACCACGGGGATCATGGAGTTCTTGAGGGCGTGCTTGAGGATGACCAGGCGCTCGACGAGGCCCTTGGCGCGGGCGGTGCGGATGTAGTCCTGGCGGAGCACCTCGAGCATGGCGGACCGGGTGACGCGGGCGAGCGAGGCGCTGAGCGCGAGACCGAGCGAAATGGCGGGGAGATAGAGCTGTTCGAGGTTCTTCAGCGGGTCTTCCCAGATATCGACGTAGCCGACCGGCGGTGTGTACCCCCACCAGCGGGCGGGGAAAACGATGAGCATGGTGCCCAGCCAGAACGAGGGGATGCTGAGCCAGCCAATGGAGAGGACGCGGAGCACGTAGTCGATCGGCGAATCCTGCTTGACGGCCGAGATCACGCCGATGGGGATGGCGATGAGGATGGCGAAGGTGGTGGAAAGGAGCGTTAGCTCAAGGGTCAGCGGGATCCGGGTCCGGATCTCGGTCCACACATCGCGCTTGGAGATGATCGTGGTCCCCCAGTCGCCGGTGAGCACGCCACCCATCCAGGTGAGGTACTGGGTGACGACCGGCTCATCGAGGCCGAGGTCGTCGCGAATCGCCTGGCACTGCGCCTCATCGACATCGGGCGTGTTCAGGACGATCTTGCAAACGTCGCCCGGGATCAGGCGGACAGCAGTGAACACGGTGAGGCTAATGATGAGGAGAACCAGCAGCGAGAAAATGACGCGCTTGGCGAGGTATTGACCCATAGACTCGACATCCCGTTTGTGTGCCCGGGCACAGGGGGGCCCGTTGGCGGGGGATGCGGCATTGTCCGAACCAACTTTTCAATCGTCAAGCAAAGTCACATGAATAGTTAGATGCACTGCAACAGGTGCTGAAGCACGCCCGCATCGCGCTTGATGGGCGCCGATTTACTGTCCGGTAGGTCTAGACATTGAAGAGGATGTTCAAAATATCGCCATCCTGGACGACGTACTGCTTGCCTTCGGTGCGGAGCAGCCCGCGCTTTCTTGCTTCCGCTTCGCTGCCCGCCGCGACGAGGTCGTGGAACCGGATGACCTCGGCACGGATGAACCCTCGCTTCAGGTCGCTGTGGATTTTCCCAGCTGCCTCGGGAGCGGTGGCGCCCGCCTCCACGGTCCAGGCACGGCATTCATCCGGGCCGGCGGTGAGGAAGCTGATGAGGCCGAGGAGCGCATAGCTCATGCGGATGGCGCCTGCCATGCCGCTCTCCGTGACGCCGGCGGAGGCGCGGAATTCCGCTGCCTCCTCCTCGCTGAGTTCGTTGAGGTCCATCTCGAACTTGCCGCAGAACACGGCGACATCGCGCCCTGGCCGGCGGTACTTGGCGCGGTACTGCTCCTCGAGCACGGCACGGCGGGGCAGGTCTTCCTCGCCGATGTTGATGATGAGCAGGAGCGGCTTGGCGGTGAGGAACTGCGTGCCCTCGAGGAGGCGGCGGTCCTCCGCCGAGAGCTCCTGCTCACGGATGGGGACCTCGTTTTCGAGCCCGGCCTTGAGGCGCAGAAGCAAGTCCTTGAGCCGCTGGAGCTGGTCGCGCTCGCCGGCCTTCATCGAACGCAGCTCGGTCTCGATGCGCTGCAGCCGGCGTTCGATGATCGCGAGGTCGGCGAAGGAAAGCTCCAGGTCCATGGTGGCGATGTCGCGGTCCGGGTCGACCGTACCTTCCGGGTGAGGGACCGAGTCGTCCTTGAATGCGCGGACCACGTGAATCAGCGCGTCGGTGCGGGCGAGATCGTTGATGAACTTGCCGGCGGGGCCTTCTCCCTTGCCAAACGACTCGCCGGCTGCGGGGAAGTCCACATACTGGATGGTCGCGTACGTGACCTTCTTCGGTTTGTACATCTCGGCCAGCCGGTCGACGCGTTCGTCGGGGACGTTGACCACGCCGACGTTTGGCTGGTTCGACGAGCTGTAAGCGCCGACCTGGGCGCTGCCGCGGGTGACTGCGTTGAAGACGGTGGTCTTGCCGGAGCGGGCGAGGCCGATGATGCCGAGTTGCATGGATCAAGGGTGCCGCAGGCGCGGGCTAGCTGCTATCCCGCGGGGGCGTGGCGGTCCAGCGCCTCGCGCAGGCGATGGAGCCACTCCAGGCGCTGGCGATGCCACCTGGAAGCGAGCCCACTGGAGGAGGGGATGACCCACGGGACGGTGGCGCCGATGCGCTCGGGTTGCTCGCCGTAGGGGCGGGAGGCGAGTTCGCGCGCCGGGAGGCCGAGCGCGTGGCGTCCGAAGTGGTGGTAGATGCCGCGTCCAGAGAAGCAGGCGATGGCCGGCTGGAATTCGGTCAGTTCGGCGTGAAGGCGCCGGGCACCCTCGACGATCTCGTCGCGTGTGAGGTGCTCGGCGCGGACGGTCGGGCGGCAGCACAGGTCGGTAAACCCGATGCCGGCCTCAGCGGGGAGGAGCGCATCGTCTCCGGGGCCGACCTCGCGGCCGGCGATGCCGCTCTGGCTGAGCTGGCGCCAGAACATATTTCCCGGGCGGGCGTAGTAGTGGCCCGCTTCGGCGGAGTAGATAGCCGGGTTATAGCCGATGAACACGACCCGGAGGCCCGGCTGGAGGTAGTGGGGGAGGGTGAGCG
The DNA here is from genome assembly GCA_037439905.1 of Thermoflexus sp. GTDB lineage: Bacteria > Chloroflexota > Dehalococcoidia > Tepidiformales > Tepidiformaceae > Amarobacter. Next base: position 1,787 of record JBBIVC010000155.1, on the reverse strand, counting down.
TGGCGCCGGCTGTCATTGGAGGGCGAACCTGACGCGCGGGTTGGCGAGGTGGAGCGCCTCGGCGAGGAGGGAGGCGCTGGAGCCCGCCGGCACTTCGACCACGAAGTGGAGCTGGACCCTGACCTCTTCGGCCAGCGGGATGTTGAGCCCCGGCTCCCCGTTGGTGGTGGCCTCCGCCGCGCGGACCCAGTCCTTCACGCCTTCGACTTCCATGGTGAAGTCGGCAAGCGACAGCGCCCAGGTCTTGCTCGAACGGATGGTGAGTTCGACGAAGAAGTCCTCGCGGCGCATGCCGGGCGACGGTTCGCCGAGGGGGTCCGAAGCCCGTCCCGCCGATTCGACACGGATGACGCGCCCATCGCCGCGATAGGTTTCGCCCGCGGCAACTTTCGTTTCGCCGTAGATGTTGCGGAGGATGGGCGGGAGCGCGTAGAGCCCGATCATGATGCCAGCGAGGACGCCGAGCACGGCCCCGGTGACGAGGCAACCGGTGCGGCGTTCCCTATCGACCTGGGGCTGTTCGAGGCGCCGGCGGGCGGGCGGCTGGGTCACACCTCATTGAGCACCGCGGGGGGCGGAATGCGCAACGTGCACGGGTTGGCCCAGCGTGCGTAGAATCGGCGCGTGACCGAGGCGATGACGCGCGAGGAGATCCTGCGAGCGGCGGCCGCCATTGCCGCCGAGCAGGCAGGGGGCACCCTCGCGACCACCCACGCCGAGGACGGGACCCCGTATGTGACCTTCGTGCTCTGCCACCTCCGGGAGACCGGGGAGGTGCTGTTCGGCAGCGGGTCGCGGCCGCAGCACACGCGCAATATCCTGGCGACACCGGAAGTGTCGTTCCTGATCGACAACCGGGAAGTGATCCGCGGGGATTGGACGGCGTTCAACCGCGTGGTCATCGAGGGCCGGGCGGTAGAGATCCCGCATGAGGACCCGCGCTACGAATCGCTCCTGGGCGAACTCGCGGGAAAGAACCGGATGGCGGCGGTGTTCACGGACCGCGGCAAGCTGTTCATGGTGGTGCCGCGGCGGCTTATCCTGATGAAAGGGCTCGAGGCGGCGCGCCACATCGTCGAGTTCGAATGACCCGGTACGGGTATGCGGATGGCGGAGGGTAAGATCTCGCCGTGGAGTACTCGGAGGCCATCGATTACCTGCTTTCGTTGAGCGACCTGGAGCGCGGCTACCAGGCATCGCCGAACCCGGTGATGAGCCTGGACAGCATGCGGTCGCTGCTGTCGCGGCTCAACGATCCGCACCGGGGCAGGCCGACGGTGCACGTCACGGGATCGAAGGGCAAGGGGAGCGTCTCGGCGATGATTGCCGGGATCCTTCGCCGGGCCGAATTCTCGACGGCGCTGTACACCAGCCCCCATCTTCATTCGTTCACGGAGCGCATCAACATCGGTGGCGAGCCGGTTTCGCCGGAGGAATTCGCCGCCGGGCTCGGGGCCATCCGGGCGGCCATCGATGCGGAGCGCGAGAGTGTCCACGGCGATGTAAGCACCTTCGGCGCGCTGACGGCGCTCTTTTTCTGGCTGGTGCGGGCGCAGGTACCGCGGGTCGAATGGCAGGTGGTCGAGGTGGGGCTCGGCGGGTCGTTCGACGCGACGAACGTGCTGGACCCGCCCGAGGTAGCGGTCATCACGCCGATATCGCTCGAACACACTGCCATCCTGGGGAACACCCCGGCGGAGATCGCGAAGGACAAGGCAGGCATCATTAAGCCCGGGACCACGGCGGTGGTTGCCCCGCAGCACGACCCGGCGGTCCTCCAGGTGATT
>JBBIVC010000154.1:0-5794 GCA_037439905.1 Thermoflexus sp. | reverse complement strand
GCGAAAGCGGCCTGTCCCACACGCCGTACGGCCCGCGCTCCACCTCCGCATTGCGCCGGCCCAGCGACGCCTACGTCCCCGATTGCCAGCTCGTCAGGTACTGCTTCTGCTCCTCGGTCAGGTAGTCGATCTGCACGCCCATCGCGTGCAGCTTCAACCGCGCAATCTCCTCATCCACTTCCGGCGGCAGCTCATAGACCTTCTTCTCCAGCCGCGTCGCGTTCTCCGCGATCCACTCCGCGCCGAGCGCCTGGTTCGCGAACGACATGTCCATCACTGCCGCCGGGTGCCCCTCGGCCGCCGCCAAATTCACCAGCCGGCCCTCGCCCAGCAGGAACAGCTTCCGCCCGTCCTGCAACCGGTATTCGTCCACCGATTCCCGGACCCGCTTCTTCCCCTCGCTCAGCGCGCCCAGCGCCTTCAGGTTGATTTCGCTGTCGAAATGCCCGCTGTTCGCCAGGATCGCCCCGTCCTTCATCACCTCGAGATGCTGCCGATCGATCACGTTCATATCCCCGGTCAGCGTCACGAAGAAGTCGCCCTCCCGCGCCGCATCGGCCATCGGCATCACCCGGTAGCCGTCCATCACCGCCTCCAGCGCCTTCACCGGGTCGACCTCCGTCACGATCACCTGCGCCCCCATGCCGCGGGCCCGGGCCGCCACCCCTCGCCCGCACCAGCCGTAGCCAGCCACGACGAAATTCTTCCCCGCCAGCAGCACGTTCGTCGCCCGCACGATGCCGTCCACCGTCGACTGTCCTGTGCCGTAGCGGTTGTCGAACAGGTGCTTCGTGTCCGACTCGTTGATCGCCACGATCGGGTAGCCCAGCGCACCCGCAGCCGCCATCGCCCGCAGGCGGATGACGCCTGTGGTGGTCTCCTCGGTCCCGCCGACAACGCCCGGCAGCAGGTCTCGCCGGTCTTTGTGCAGCGTTGCCACCACATCCGCGCCGTCGTCCATCGTCAGCTGCGGCCCATGTTCGAGCGCCTGGTGGATGTGCCGGTAGTAGGTCTCGTTGTCCTCTCCGCAGATGGCGAACACCGGGATCCCGCACTCGGTCACCAGGGCTGCCGCCACGTCGTCCTGCGTCGAAAGCGGATTGCTCGCGCAAAGCCGCAAATCCGCGCCGCCTTCGCGCAACGTGATCGCCAGGTTCGCCGTCTCCGTGGTCACGTGGAGGCACGCCGTCATCCGGATGCCCTTCAGCGGCTGTTCCCGCCGGAATCGCTCGCGGATGAGCCGCAGCACCGGCATCTCGCGCTCGGCCCACTCAATCCGCCGGATGCCCTCGGCCGCAAGCCGCGGGTTGGCAATGTCACTCGGTACCGACACAGGGATCTCCTCACGCGGGCCGCACTCGGGGCCGCAGGTTGGGTTGGTTCGGGTCAATCGTGAAGCGTCACGAGGCTTCCATCATACTTGCGCCCCCGGATTGCGGCACGAATCCGCCGCAGCGCCGAACCCACCCCCGATGGGTCGCGCCGCGCCGCGCTCGCCTCCACCAGGTGGCACACCTCGCGGTACCCCAGCCGCGCATACGCCGCCACCGCCGGCGTGTTGTTGGGGTCCACCGTCAGCACAACGTGGTCGCAATACTCCAGGAGCGCCTCGGTTACCGCGCTCGTCGCGGCGGTCGCGTACCCATGCCCCCGGTACGATGGGTGCGTGAACACGTTGCCCACCACGGCCACGCCTTCGTGCCGCGAAACCACATGCGTGCCCGCCGCCGCAACCAGCCGCCCATCCCTCACGACGCCCCGGTACACCCCGTTGTCGATGTGGTCCGGCACGTAGTAGCTCGGCCCGCCCTCGCTCCCGTACAGGCTGTTCAGCTTCCGGATGTCGAGACCCGAAAGCGCCACTGTCGCAATCTCATGCACCGGCGCGAACGAATGCCGGTCGACCCCCATCCGGATCATGGGTTGCTGCGTCGCCAGTCGGTACACCCGCCGCAGCGCCTCCAGGTGCTGCGGCTGGCACGTCGCATACGTCTGCGCCGTCCCGGGGTGGATGGTCAGGATGGCCAGGACCGCGTCCGGGTCGCCCATCACGAAGGTCGCATCGCCCAGCCCGCCCCGGCTGTGCAGAACCAGCCCGGTCCCGGTCGTGCCGCGCGCGTAATACCAGCGCGTCCGCGGGAAGAGCGCAGGTTCCAGCTGTCCGAGCGCATAGGCCGTGTATTCCACCCGGGGCGCGAGGATTGAGCGGATGGCCTGCGGGTCCGTCAGAGGCTGGACCACGTAATCCAGCCGCCGCCGGGCAACCCCCTGCCACCGCACCTCGCGCTCCGCCATCAGTCATCGACCTCGAAGTGCGTGAGTTCCCGGAACTGCCGGTACCGCGCTTCCACTTCCTCCCGCGTCAGCGTCAACAACCGCGATGGCCCCACCCCTTCGACTGAGAACGACGCGACCGTCGACCCGTAGATGATTGCCCGGCGGATGTCGCGCCGCGTTACCTCGGCCACTGTATCCAGGTAGCCGAGGAATCCCCCGGCGAATGCGTCCCCCGCGCCCGTCGGGTCCACCACTTCTTCGAGCGGATAGCCCGGCGCGACGAAGTAGTCCTCCCCGCTCACGAAGGCCGCCCCGTATTCACCCAGCTTGACGATGACGCCCTTCACGCCGTTCGAAACCAGGTCCCGGCCCGCCTTCGCGATGCTCGGCATCTGCGCCAGCTCGCGCACCTCGCTCTCGTTGAGCGTCACGAAGTCCGCCTCCTGGATCGTCTGGCGCAGCTCGTCCGGCGTCTCATCGATGAACATCTTGATGGTGTCCACCAGCGTCACCTTTGGCTCGCGCAGCCCCGAAAGCAATTCGCGCTGGTACACCGGGTGGCCCGCGGCGAGGCACGCTGCGGTGCAGTCATCCCATTCCGGCAACAGCGGCGGCAGGTGGTCGATGCTCACCCCAAGCTCCGGGTACCACGTCTCCCGCGAGTTCATGTCGTAGCTGTAGCGCGCTCCCCAGCGGCTCGTTTTTCCGCCCTCAATGGTCTGCAAGCCAGAAAGGTCGATCCCCGGGCGCTCCAGCTTTCGGCGCATCTCGTCGGGAAAATCCTCGCCCACCACGGCCAGCAGCCGAACCTCCGTGAAAAGCGACCCGGCAAGCGCGGCACACGTGGCCGAACCACCCAGCGAGTTCGTCACCTTCGTGAACGGCGTCTCGATGTCGTCGATCGCCACCCACCCCGATACCAGCATCGTCATCCTGTCACTCCCAGCCGGCGCGCAAGGATTGGGCCCAGCCGCCGCCGGTTTTCCTCGTCAATCATCTCCGGGGCTGTCACCAGGGCCGCGTCGAGCGCCGTCGAACACCCGCACGCCTCGCTTCCTGGCAGCGACCTGGCCAGGAGCCGCACGGCCTCCTGTGCCGTCGCGACGTTCCGGCGGAGCGTGTCGAAAACCGTTCGCGCGTCAACCGCCTCGTGGCCTGCGTGCCCCGCGTCGTAGTCCGTGACTGCCGCCAGCGTCGCGTAGCAGAGCTCCGCCTCCCGGGCGAGCTTCGCCTCGGGCAGCGCTGTCATCCCCACGATGCTCGCGCCCCAGCCGCGCTGGAGCTCGCCCTCGGCGCGGGTCCCGAACGCCGGCCCCTCGATCACGACGTACGTTCCACCGGGGTGCACCGTCGCCCCGGCCGCGGCAGCCGCCGCCGCGGCCGCGGCCCGCATCGCCGGGCAGAACGGTTCCGCGAACGCGATGTGCGCCACCACGCCATTCCCAAAGAACGTCGCGGGCCGCCCGCCGTTCGTCCTGTCGATCAACTGGTCGGGGGTCACCAGGTGCCCCGGCTCGAAGTCCCCGCGCAGGCTTCCCACCGCGGAGATCGACACCACCCGTTCGACCCCGAGCCGCTTGAGCGCCCAGAAATTCGCCCGCTGGGGCAGCTCCGATGGCAGTAACCGGTGCCCCCGTCCGTGCCGCGCGAGGAACGCCACCCGGGTGCCATCCAGTGTCCCAACCCGGATCGCGTCGCTCGGCGGCCCAAAGGGCGTGTCGACCTCCACCTCCTCGATGGCGCCCAGCCCGGGCATGTCGTAGAACCCCGAACCGCCGATGACCGCAAGGGGAATCGAACCTGTCACGCGATCCCTGTTCTGTGGAGATACCTGAAGTGTACGGCTTCAGCGCCCATCATGGCTGCGCAATGAGCCCCGCGAGCGTCCGCTCGTACGGCGGCCGGGCCACCCCTGCCTCCGTGACAATCGCCGTGATCAGCACCGCCGGGGTCACATCGAACGCCGGGTTGTACGCGCCGACGCCATCGGGACTCCAGCGCTGCGCTCCAAATCCACCAACTTCATGCTCCGGCCGGAATTCGATCGGAATGCCCTCGCCGCTTCGGCAACCCGGGTCGATCGTGGTTCGAGGCGCCGCGATGTAGAACGGCACCTGGTGCCGCGCCGCCACCACTGCCAGCCCGTATGTCCCGATCTTGTTCGCGCTGTCACCGTTCATCGCTATCCGGTCCGCCCCGGTGATCACCGCCTGCACCTTCCCCGATGCGATCAGTGCCGCCGCGGCCGTATCGGGCAGGAGCGATGCAGGAATGCCCGCCCGGGCGAGCTCCCACGCGGTGAGACGTGCCCCCTGCAGCAGTGGGCGTGTCTCCGTCGCGTAGCAATGGGCCAGCCGGCCTTCCTCGTGGGCCACGCGGATGACGCCCAGCGCCGTGCCGATGCCTCCGGTCGCCAGCGCCCCCGCGTTGCAATGCGTGAGCACTGCCGTGCCACGGTCCAGCAGCGCTGCCCCATGCCGGCCCAGGGCCAGGTCCTCGCGGAGCCGCCGCTCCATGTGGGCGCGCACCAGGTCCCAGAGCCCCCTGCGCCGTTCTCCGGGCGTCACTGCCAATGCCGTCTCCAGCGCCCTCGCCACGCCCCACGAAAGCTCTACCGCCGTCGGCCTGGTCCGGGCAATCTCCCCGGCGGCTTCCCCCAGCTCAGCATCGCCCACGCCGCGCTCCTCGGCGGCCACCGCCACGCCCGCCATCCCGCAGGTCCCCAGCAGCGGTGCGCCCCGCACCCGCAATGCCGCGATCGCCTCGCACATCGCTTCGACCGTGTCGATCCGGCGCCACACCTCGCGCGCCGGCAGCTCCGTTTGGTCCAGGATCTCAACCGCTGGCGGGGCCAGCCTCACCGGCGAAAAGCTCTCCATCCCGCCCAGTCTACCGCCAGCGCTATCGCGCGGCCCGTACCGAGCGCTCCACCTCTTCCAGGTCACGCAGAAGGCTTGCTCGCGTCCGCGGCCTCACCCCCTGGAGCACGTCGCTCACATGCCTGCCGAGCGCCACCGAGACCGAGTCCACAAGGCTTCGGCCCGATGCCGTCAATTCAAGCCGCACCGCCCGCCGGTCGTCCAGGTCCCGCTTTCGCGAGATGTGCCCCGCCCGCTCAAGCCGGTCGAGCACACCCGTCACGGTCTGCGATTGCTGCGAAAGGTAGTCTGCCACCAGGTGTGGCTGCGGCTGCTCGAACGAGTCGATCGCCAGCAGGGTCACCGCCTGCACGAAGGTCACCTCATGGTCCCGCATCAGCCGTTGGTCAAGCTCACGCACCGTCGCGTTCGTTGTCCTGTAGAGTCCCGTTACCAGTGCCAGGCCATCATCCGATTCCACATCCATGTCTCGATGGTAGCACCACGGGTCAGCAACGCAGGGGTAAGTCACATCGCGATGACCGATCTGTCACGCATCCTTCCGGCCCGCGCCCCTTGCCCTCAACCAGGCGCCGCACAAGGCTCCAGGTTCAGTACGTCAGCAGGCTGTGTACCGCATAGCCTTCGAGCCTGGTCCG
>JBBIVC010000153.1:0-5797 GCA_037439905.1 Thermoflexus sp. | reverse complement strand
AGCTATTCTGGCCGACGTCTCCCTTCATGAGGAGGTCGATGATGTCGCGCAGGCGGACGCGGGAGCCGTTCAGGAGGTATTCAGAATCGCCGTTCCGGTAGACGCGACGCGCGATCTCGACCTCTGCGAAGTCGACCGGCAGCCATCGCTCCTCGTTGTCGAGGGTGAGCACCACCTCGGCCATGCCGACCGCCGCGCGCTCCTTCGTCCCCGCGAAGATGACATCTTCCTGCTTCTTGGCCCGGAGGAGGCGCGTGCTCTGTTCGCCGAGCACCCAGCGGATGGCGTCGGCGACGTTGCTTTTGCCGGACCCGTTAGGGCCGACCACGGCAGTGACGCCACGCCCGTATTCAAAGGTGGTGCGATTGGCGAAGCTCTTGAAACCCTGGATGGAGAGCTTCTTCAGGTACATGGGCTAGCCCTCCTCCCGCGGCTGGGCGGTGAGCCAGGCGACGGCTTCCTGGGCAGCCTGTTGCTGTGCCTCACGCTTGCTGCGGCCCTCGCCCCTTCCGAGGGTCTCGCCAGCGATCCGCACCTCAACCACGAACCGGCGGGCGGGTGAGCCGGCCGCATCCTCAACGGTCACATATTCAGGAGGTTCGTGCCAGCGCGCCTGGACCATGTGCTGGAGCGAGCTTTTCGCATCCACCCGCGCGCCGTGGCGCCGGGCGGCCTCAAGCTCAGGCTTGAGCAGCCTGCGGGTGAGCGCGCGGGCGGCGCGATAACCGTGGGCGCGGTAGACGGCGCCGATGAGCGCTTCGAGGGCGCCAGCCAGGTTGCGGTCGCGGTTGCGGCCCCCGGCCGCCTCTTCCCCGCGCCCGAGGATGAGGTGCTCGCCGAGCTTCAGACGCGCCGCGACCCTCGCCAGGCTCGTGCCCCGGACGATATCGGCACGCATCCGGGTGAGCTCGCCTTCACCCGCGTTGGGGAACGCCTCGAAGAGGACGGACGCGATGACCATGCCGAGGACGGAGTCTCCCAGGAATTCGAGCCGCTCGTTGGAGACCGCGGAGGCATCGGCCTCGTTGAGGTAGGAGGCGTGAGTCAGTGCCTGGCCGAGGAGGTCTTCAGGAAGTGGCCGGACGCCGAGGCGTGCCACGAGTTCCGCGCGATCCGTCGAGGTGGCCAGCGCCACGAACCCTCCCGCCCGTCCACGCCGGGCACGGCCACCAGTGCGGCCGCCTAGGAATTGCTAAAGCGCTATGATCATAGGGAGGGCGTTCCGCCCGAGTCAAGGTTGCAGTATGCTCGCGGCAGGTTCAGCGATGGTACACGGGACTGATTCGAAGGCGTGCAGCGTGTGCGGGCTCGAGGTTGCCATCCACATGGAAGCCTGGTGCAACACGTGCGGGTTGCTTTACCACCTGAACCAGCGCGCCGACCTCCCGGGGGACGACTGCGGGCAGGTGTGGATCAATGAAGAGCACCTGGCATTGGAGTTCGCCTGCAACACGTGCCTGAACCCGGTACCCGCGGGCCTCGACGATGTCCTCGATGCCGGGGAGGCTGCCGAGATCGCAGGACTCCCGGAGGCGCTGCTTATCGATGCCGCGCGCCTCGGCCAGGTGAGGCACAGGCGGACTGCCAGCGGCACGCTGCTCTTCCGTCGCGGCGACATCCTCGAGTTCATCCAGGGGCAGCGATGAACGATGCCTGCTGTTGCGAGTGCAAACAGCAGATTGGCTCTCGCAGCGCGCTCATCTGCGCCGACTGCGGCGGACTCTTTCACTACCCCGATTCCCGCATCAACGAAGCGGGCCGGGCTTGCGGAGTGCATGTGATCGGATTCCGGAACTTGCTGGGGCGCGACGTGGTGCCCTTCTGCCTGCGCTGCGACATGGCGTTCCGCCTGCGCTACGGGATCCCCTCGTGAGCACGCGCAGGCGGCGCAACCGCCAGCCACCCGCCACGGCTTCCGCGGTCCAGGGGGCGCCGGCTCCAGCCCCCGCGGCGCGGCCGATGCCCGAGTGGAGGTGGCGGACGTTTCCCGTCTTCTTCGCGTTTGCCCTGGGGGGGTTCGCCGGGCTCTACATGGGGATTTTCTCGGCCGAAAGCCCGGGCTTCTTCGTCTTTGCCTCGGCGTTCTGGGCCGTGCTGTTGGGGCTGGGGTTCTCGCGGTTCACCACTCGCTGGATCATGAGCCGGCAGTGGGCCCGGCGCCGGGCGGCAGCCAGGCGGGCCAAACGCTGAGCTGGCCGGGGTCCCCGAAGGACGTGAAAATCCACGCGCCCGACTTCGTGTAGGGTTGACACGAACTCCCCTCCGTGGCACGTTACTGGTGCCACTTAGTGTAGTTTCGACACTAAGTCAGGAGGATCCCGATGACCGCTGTCGTACGCCCGACCGTCTCTGAATACGCCGAACTGCTTGCGCGGTACACCGACCCCGACACGTGTCCCACCGATTCGCTTCAGCCGGTGCCGCTCATCGAGGAGCCGGCCTTCGTCAGCTGGCAGCAGGACATTCCGCGCGCCTACCTCGAGATGAGCCCGGAAGAACTCGACCGGCGCATCGCCCGGGCCCGGGCCATCCTCGGAAAGAAGCTGGTGGTGCTCGGACACCACTACCAGCGGGACGAGGTCATCAAGTACGCGGATTTCACTGGCGACAGCTTCAAGCTCGCCCGCCATGCGGCCGACCAGGAAGGCGTCGAGTACGTACTGTTCTGCGGCGTTCACTTCATGGCCGAATCGGCCGACATCCTCACCGATGAGAAGGTGAAGGTCATCCTGCCCAACATGGCAGCCGGGTGCTCGATGGCGGATATGGCCGACCCGGACGACGTGTACGCGGCGTGGGACGAGATCCACGAGATGATCGGCGATGACGCGAGCGTGGTGCCGGTCACGTACATGAACAGTGCCGCGAGCCTGAAGGCGTTCGTTGGCGAACGGGGCGGGCTCGTGTGCACGTCGAGCAACGCAGAGAAGGCGCTGGCCTGGGCGTTCGAGCGGGGCGAGAAGATCCTCTTCTTCCCGGACCAGCACCTGGGACGCAACACGGGCTACGCGATGGGGATCCCGCTCGACGAGATGGTGCTGTGGAACTGGCGGCTGCCGAACGGCGGAACGACGCCGGAGCAGCTTCGCAAGGCGAAGATCATCCTCTGGCAGGGCCACTGCAGCACCCACCAGCGCTTCAGCGTTGAGCAAATCGAGAAGGCGCGCCGCGACTTCCCCGGCATCAACGTGATCGTCCATCCCGAGTGCAAGTGGGAAGTCGTCCAGGCAGCGGATATGAACGGCTCGACCGAGAAGATCCTGAAAGCCGTCAGCGAGGCGCCAGCGGGGACCGCCTGGGCGGTGGGCACCGAGATCAACATGGTCAACCGCCTGGCGCACCAGAACCCGGACAAGACGGTGTTCTGCCTCGACCCGGTGGTGTGCCCCTGCAGCACGATGTATCGCATCCACCCTGCCTACATCGCCTGGGTGCTCGAGGGCCTGGTCCAGGGGCAGGTGGTGAACGAGGTCAAGGTCGATGCGGAGACCCGGAAGTGGTCGCTGGTCGCGCTGGAGCGGATGCTGGCGCTGCCCTGACCTCAGTTGCTGGCGCCGAGCGCGCCGAACTTCTGCCTCCGGTGAGCCACCACCTCCTCGCGAGTCCGCGCGAGGAGTTCATCGATGATCTCCGCCAGGTGAGCCACGCGGTCGGCGGCCGGCCCGATTTCCAGCAGCCGCTGTTTGGCCTCCTCCTCAACTTGCAGCCACGGGCCGATGAAGTTGACCAGCTCGTGCGGGCGCTCGGGCAGGCGCAAGCCCTGGGCCCACTGCCCGGTGAGCGAAAGCGCCATCCGGAAGTAGGTTGGAAAGGTCGCCCGTACGGTCTCGATGGCCGCCTGGAGGTTAGGCGTCAGCGGTTCGGGCTCATCGCGGATGAATTCGACTTCGCCGAATGGGTAGGGTCGCGGCGGGAGCAGGCGCACCAGGCGGAAGCGATGGACGCCCCGGGCGGTGAGCACGAAGCGGCCCCCTTCGACCTCCTGGCACTGCTCGATCCGCGCGGTGGTCCCGTAGTCATGGGGAATCGCCCCACCGCCGACTTCCTCCCCCTCGCGGATGAGGAGCACGCCGAACTCGCCGCCGGAAGCAAGCAGTTCGCGGACCATCACCCGGTAACGCTCCTCGAAGATGCGCAGAGGCAGCTCCATTCCAGGAAACAGGACCGTGCGCAGCGGGAAGAGCGGAAGTTCCACGACACCTCCCCGATGAGCTACGTCCGCGTCCGGAGCCAGCGTTCGAGCTCGGGCTGGTGCTCTTCGAAGTGGTGGATCCCCGCTCCCTGGAGGAGGCGGTTCCCGATCAGCGGGCGTCCGCGCTCGGGGTCTTCGCCGTAGAGCGACTCGGGGAGCGCCTCGGCAGCCGAGCGGTAGGCATGGAAGGCGGCGTCCCATGCTGCCAGCGCGGCGCGGCCCGGCTTCGCCTCCCTGGCGAACTTCTCGTTCCAGGCGTCCGCATCGGAGTAGTCCACGCCCTCGGGGGCCGGGCGCTCGCCACGGGCCACACGCTCGATGGCGGCAGTCATCTCGCGGTACCAGCCTTCCATGTGCGCCAGGCACTGCGAGAGGTTCCATGTGCCGAGCCACGGCTCCGCGTACGCCTCTTCGGCGAGCTCCGCGATCGGTGCGCGGAACGCCTGGTAGCCGGCGTCGAGGGCGGCGAGCGCTTCTGCCTTCGTTGCCATTGAATCCTCCCTCTCAGGCGAGCCCGGCAAGGCGCCTGGCGTACTCCAGGGTCCGCCTGGCATCGTAGGCGCGAGAGATCATCAGCTTCTCGGCCTCGAGCGAGCCCTCGGCATGGATCGCCAGGACAGCGTGATACCCGCCGAACTCGCCGGTGGTGAGGTCGCTGACCATGTTCATCGCGCGGGTGCGGGCTTCCCCATCGACCCCGGCGCGGCCACCCAGGTACTTGCGGAGGAGGTCGCCGGTTTCGGGGCTGGCGAAATCCTCGACGCCTGGCCCGGTGACGAGCATGCCGCCCGCAATGTCCTGCACGTGCTGGAGCGCTTCGTGGTAATTGTGGGCAAAGTGGTACTTGGCCATGTTCGTGGTCAGGGCATCGGGCGCGAAGATGCCGTGCTCGTCGGCTGCGCCGCGAATTGCCGCCATCTCGGTGAGCGCGCGCAGGGTCTCGGCGTAGCTGATGAGCCAGATGAGCTTGTCGCGGACGTGCGCCGCCTTCGAGATGCCGTTCATGTCGGCCATGAGCAACGCGGAGCCAATGAGCGCATCGACGAGCGGGAGCTTGTAGCTGACCGCGGTGAAGCGGTGGTATTCGACGAAGCCCAGCGCGAGGGCGCCGGCAAAGTCGTGTTCGCCGGCGAGGAAGACGCGGTCCCAGGGCACGAAGACATCGTCGAAGATGGTGATGGTCTCCATCATCTTGCGCTCGGCGCTAAGCGGGGCGTCGAACTCGCTCTTCGGGCTGCCGCCGTACGGGCTCGCGATCAGCTTCAACCAGGGGGTGTCGACCGGGATGGCGAAGGCGAGCGCGTAGTCCTTATCCGCCTCTGACATGGCGCGGGTGGGGAGCACGATGAGCTCGTTGACGTTGGTCGTACAGCTGGTGTGGATCTTCGCCCCGCGGACGACAATGCCGTCGGCGCGGCGCTCGACGATCCGGGTGTACATGTCGGGATTGGGCTGGTTGAGGGGGCCGGCCGATCGATCCCCTTTGACATCGGTCTGCGCGACCGAGACTGCCAGGTCGTTGTCGCGGCAGTGGCGATAGAAGGCCTCGACGCGCCGGTAGTAGTCGGTCTCGTACTTCGTATCGACCTGGCGGGAGACCCTGTG
>JBBIVC010000152.1:0-5830 GCA_037439905.1 Thermoflexus sp. | reverse complement strand
GCAGGACCGGCGGACGGCAGGCATCTGCGAGGACCTGCGGAGCGCCGGTCACGAGGAGACGATCCGGAAGCTCACGGGGTTGAAGCTGGACCCGTACTTTTCTGGGACGAAGCTGACATGGCTGCTCCGGCACGATCACGCGGTGCGGGAGGCGGCCGCAAACGGGAGGCTGGCAGCCGGGACAGTTGACAGCTGGCTCACCTGGAAGCTGACCGGCGGACGGCGGTTTGCGACCGACTATACGAACGCGAGCCGGACGTTGCTCTTCAACATCAACCGGGGGCGCTGGGACGACACCCTGTGCGACTTGTTTGAAGTGCCGCGCGCGGTGTTGCCGGCCGCGCAGCCATCGCGATCATTGTTTGGAACGACCGATGAAGCAGTGTTCGGGGCGAAGGTGCCCATCACCGGGGTTGCCGGCGACCAGCAGGCTGCCCTCTTCGGCCAGGGCGGATTCTCGCCAGGCATCGCGAAAAACACGTATGGCACGGGCTGCTTCCTGCTTTCCAACGCAGGCCCGCGGCCTGTCAGGTCGGATGGGGGATTGCTCACCTCGATCGGTGGGGGCGCGGGGCAGCAGGGCCCGGAGTACGTGATCGAGGGTTCGGTGTTCGTCGCCGGGGCGGTGGTGCAGTGGCTGCGCGACGAGCTGGGCCTGATCTCGCGCTCGGACGAGATCGAAGAGCTCGCGGGGTCGGTCGCCGATTGCGGTGGGGTCGCTGTTGTGCCGGCGTTCACGGGCCTTGGCGCGCCGGATTGGGACCCGCATGCCCGGGGGGCAATCCTGGGAATCACCCGGGGGACCACGAAGGCGCACATTGCGCGGGCGGCCCTGGAGGCGATCGCGCTTTCGAGCACGGAGCTCATCGAGGTGATGAACCAGTCGTTGCCAGCGCCCATCCAGGAGCTGCGGGTGGATGGCGGGGCTTCGCAAAACAACCTGCTCATGCAGATGCAGGCCGATTTCGCCGGGATCCCGGTGGTCCGGCCGACGAGCACGGAGACCACAGCGCTGGGCGCCGCCTACATCGCGGGGCTGGAGGTCGGCATCTGGTCGTCGCTGGAGGAGGTGGCTGCGCTCTGGCGGCCGGAGCGGACGTTCGAGCCGCGGATGGGGCCGGCGGAGCGCCACCGGAAGCTTCGCGAATGGCGGCGGGCGGTCGAACGGACCCTCGGGTGGGCAGCGGAGTGAACCTCGATGAGCTGGCCGCCGGGCCGCCGCTGGACGCCGCCATCATCGGTGGAGGCATCAACGGCTGCGCCATCGCCGAGGAGGCAGCGGCGCGCGGGCTCCGGGTCGCGCTGTTCGAGGCGACGGATTTCGGATTCGGGACGACCTGGCGCTCGACCAAGCTCATCCATGGCGGCCTGCGCTACCTGGAGCATGGGGACGTGCGGCTCGTGTTCGAGTCGCTGAAGGAGCGCGCCTGGCTGTTGAAGACGCGCCCTTACCTGGTGACACCGCAGCGGTTCCTGCTGCCGATGTTGCCGTGGACGAGGCGGCCGGCGTGGCAGCTTCGGGTTGGGCTGGCGACGTACGACATGCTGGCGCTCTACCGGAGCGTGCCATCGCATCGGCACCTGGGGAAGGCGCGGCTGCGCGAGATGGCGCCCTACCTGCCCGAATCGGCGAACGGCGGGTTCGCCTTCTTCGATGCGCGGGTCCACTCGCCGGAGCGGTTGACGCTTGAACTGGCGCTCTCGGCCGAGCGATTCGGCGCCCACGTGTTCAACCACGCGCCGGTCACACGGATCGTAACGACGGGAGACTCCGTGTCGGCGGTCGAGGTCTCGGCGGGTGGCCGCACGTACAGCTTCGCGACGCGCTGCGTGGTGAACGCGGCGGGCCCGTGGGTGGATGCGGTGAACCGGCTGGAGGACGTGGCGCCGCCGGAGCTCCTGGGAGTCACGCGCGGGACCCACATCGTGGTGGAGCTGGATGAACCGCCAGGGCACAACGCCGTCTTCTCCACGGCGAAGAGCGACGGGCGCGTGTTCTTTTCGGTGCCGCAGGGCGATTTGCTGCTCATCGGGACGACCGACGAGCGTTACGACGGCGACCCGTCGGCCATCCGGCCCGTGAACGAGGACATCGAGTACCTGGTCTCGGAGGCACGAGAGCTCCTCCCGGGGTACGACATCACGCGGGATCGCATCCGGTATGCGTACGCGGGGCTCCGGCCGCTGCAGAAGGTAAAAGGTGGTCCGGAGGCGGCAATCAGCCGGCGGCACGCGGTCATCGACCATGCGAAGCTCGGTGGGGCGCGCGGCGTGTACAGCGTGGTGGGCGGCAAGCTGAGCACGTTCCGGCCGCTGGCGGAGGAGGTGGTGGAGCGCCTGGGGCCCCTCCAGACGCGGCAGGAGCACATGACCGAACCACCGGCGGGCTGGCGGGAGCGGCTGCTGGGCAGCGGGCTGCCGAGGCGGAGCCTTCGCCACCTGCGCATCTACGGGGCGGCGATACCGGGCGTGCTCGAACAGGGCACCGACGTGTTGTGCGAGCACAGCGGCGCAATTGCCGGGGAGGTGCGCCACGTGGTGCGCAACGAGCACGTGGTAACGCTTGGCGACATCATGCTGCGGCGCACCGGGATCTCTTGGGCGAGCTGCCGCGGGCTGTGCTGCCACCGCGACGTCGCGAGGATTGCCGCGGAAGAGGCCGGGTGGTCCCCGGAACAAACGGCCGAACAGGTCAGGGCGTTCGAAGAGGAAGTGGCCTATCATCTTCCTACAGAGGGATCGCTTGCGGCAGACCACTTCGCTCCTCGATGACCCGGACGTTGCTACGGGGTTGCGCGCGGCGGCGTCGCTGATGCGGCGCAGCCGCCATGCGGTGGCGCTCGTGGGAGCCGGGCTTTCGGCGGAAAGCGGCATCCCCACCTACCGTGGGACCGGCGGGGTCTGGACAAAGTTCGGCGAGCCGACCATCGACGGCTGGGACATGTTCCTGGACGACCCGGCGGCGTGGTGGCGGTACGCAATCGAGCACCGGGTTGGCGGTTCGGAGTTCGCGGACGCCATCGACCGTGCGGCGCCCAACCCCGGGCACTATGCGCTGGCCGACCTGGAGCACATGGGACGGCTCGCCCACGTCATCACCCAGAACATCGATAACCTGCACCAGGTGGCCGGTTCGCGGCTGGTGACAGAGATCCACGGGAACCGCTTCAAGGTGCGGTGCATGGAGTGTGGGGCGCGCGACCGGCTGGAGACGATCGACCTGGAGCGTTTGCCGCCGCTCTGCCCGGAGTGTGGCGGGGTGTACAAGAACGACACGGTGATGTTTGGGGAGCCGATCCCGAAGGATGCCTTGGATGCGTGTTACCGGGAGGCATTGCAGGCCGACCTGTTCCTGACGATCGGGACGAGCGCGGTGGTGTACCCGGCGGCCGATTTCCCGGTGATGGCGAAACGGCGGGGGTCGCCGCTCATCGAGGTGAACCCGGAGGAGACCGCGCTATCGGACATCGCCGACGTGGTGATCCGGGCGCCCGCGGGGGTTGCGCTGCCGGCGCTGGTGGATTTGCTGCTGGTGCCTTAGGCGGCGCGGCGCTGTGTCTCGGGTGCGACAGGAATTGCGGGGGAAGGGGTCACGGGAGCCGACCCGAGCGCGGCGATGCGCGCATCGAGGGCCTGGACACGGCTCAATGGGTCGCCCGGGATGCGATGGAGGGCCGAGCGGACCCGGCGTGAGACGAACAGCCAGGCCACGAACGCGGCGAGTGCCCAGCCGGCCACCACATCCAGCACCCAGTGCTCGCCGAGGTAGACGACGGCCGCGCCGGTGGCAAGGGCCAGTATCGCGCTCCCAACCGCAGCCCAGCGCAACCCTGGCATGCGGAGCCAGAGGAAGAGCCCAACGACGAGGGGCACGCAGGCGTGGAGACTCGGGAAGGCTGCAACCGGGTTCGAGTCGAGCGGTGCGTACTCGATCCACCCCTTGGCGAGCAACGTTCGTTCGAGGCCGGGATCAGCCATCCAGGGCGGCACGACAGGGAGGAGGAGAAACAGCACATCGGCGAGGTACCAGGCGGCCGTAAGCCAACAGAGGTATTCGATTAGCCGGGCGCGGCACCCGATGGTGATGGCGATGCCGACGAACACAGGGTACGCGAACCACAAGAGGTGCAGCCCTGTCGCGATACGGTCGAGAACGTCCCCGGCAGAACCCGCAAGATTCGCCTGAAGCCATGCACTAGCCGAGGTGCCCAGGAGCGGCGCTTCAGTTCGTTCAAGGTTCCGCCAGGTGAACAACTCGTCCCCGACGCTGCGGAAGAGTGCGTGACCGACAAATGCGACCGCGTAGACGGCCCAGGGCAGGAAAGGCAGCGTCGCCAGGGCCAGCCGGCGCGGGAAGGCTGGCCTCATCCGTTCCTCGGCACGGGGACGCAGCCGCGCTGCGGCGTCCATGATCAATACACCCCGGGCAGCAGCCGCCACCGCACACGGGCGCGGTACGAATCGTAGTCGCAGGTGGCTGCGAGCACTCTTTCCTCAGCCTGGATGCGCAGCATCTGAAACGCGGTCACCACGACCAGGATCAGGACGTTGTACCACCACAGGTTCGCGACGGTGAACCCAACGAGCGTGATCGAGTGCGCCATGTAGATAGGATGGCGTACAAAGCGGTAAGGCCCGCCGACCTTCAATCCCCGGTTGGCCGCAACCACGCCGAAGCTCTTGCCGATGGTCGCGAACCCCGCGATGACGGCGCATAACCCCAAGACCTGCAGCACCGTTCCGTAAGCGCCGAGGATGCCACCCGATTCGTGGGGACGCATTGCCAGGGCGAGCCAACCGCCGACGGTCGCCACGAACCAGTCCCACGGGCGGGGCGAAGTCGTGTCGGTGCGGCGGCGGGTCAGAAAGATCCCGACCAGCAAACCTTGTTCCGCAGCAAAGAACAGATTTGTGACGGACCGGGATTCGAGCGCGTGGGTCGCGTGCGCATAGAAGAACGCTCCAGAGACACAGACAAGAGACGCATCCTGGACGTACGACCATCGCCGCCGCCATGCGGCCCCGGCCGTAGCCCGGGCGCCCACGCTCACTTCCTTTGCACTCATCTGCCCACCAATGCTTGTTTTCAGTCGAAGGCGCGCACCGCCTCGCTACACAAAGAGTCGGCACAGGGTATGGGCTTCGGCAGAGACATCCCCGGCCGTTGCGAGGCAACCGCACGGAGAGTCAACAGGGTGAACAGGTGGTAACGCACCTTTTGGCCGGGGTGGCGCCGTCGAAACTGCTAGTAGCTTCACCGACGAAGCGCCCGGTCCCGGGCCAGGCGGAGGCGGAGGCCAACCCGGAAACGGGGTCCGCCGATGCGACACCCGGGGCGGCTGGCAAGAGCCAGCGGGAGGAACGGACGCGGAAGCCGGGGGCGAACCAGAACACGGGGCACGGCCCCAGCCAGGAAGAGGTAGGAGAACCAACATGTCGAAGATCAAGAACTGGGCCATCAACAAGGTGGCACGCGTCCAGACCATGCAGGCTGAAGAGGGCCAGGGTCTCGCCGAGTACGGCCTGATCCTCGCGCTCGTGGCCATCGCCTGCATCGTCGCGCTTACGGCCCTCGGCGGCAGCATCGCGGGCGTCCTGAACCGCATCGCCGGGTCGATCTAGCCGGACCCCGGCGCCGCACGCCGGACAACAGCCAGGAAGGGGTGGGCGACCACGGTCACCCACCCCTTTCTCGATCGGACGCCGCTGAGGCGGCCGGAAAGACGAGGCGAGCATGGACCTCACCGATCAAGAAGATCGACCACTTCGCAGGGGACCCGTGCGCAGGCTCTTGCGCCGCTTCCGGCAGACGGAAGCCGGGCAGAGCCTT
>JBBIVC010000151.1:0-5894 GCA_037439905.1 Thermoflexus sp. | reverse complement strand
AACCCGCCACCGCAATCAACGACCACATGCAGGCCATAGGTTTCGCTGGTGCCCGTTTCGACCACGCTGCCATCGCACGCCGATTCGACGGTGATGGTCTTCAGGCCGACCAGCGAGAAGTCGACCCCCGCGTGCTTGAGGCCGTCCCCGCGATCAGTCCCGAAGTCATCTTCAAGGCCAGCGTGGGCCGCCAGGGGAAGTTCAAACCGCCTGCCGCCGGCGATAAGGTACTCCTTGATGTCGGGCCGGGGAGGGTTGGCGGGAAGCTCAGCCGTCCCTTCGTGGCTGCCCCCGGCGCGGTTTGCCGGGTTTCGCGTGGGCGCGATCGGGGGCGGCGTTGATGTCGGAGATTCAGTCCGCGCCTGGTCCGCTGGTGTTGAACTGCCAGCCTGGTCCTGTCCCGGCTCTCCGCCGCCGAGCACGGCCATCGCGACCCACGCCATGATGCCCAGCACGGGAAGTGCGGCGAGCAGATAGAGTGTGGCCATCCGCTTCTCGCGGGAGCCGCCCCTGGCTTTCCGAAAGTCACGCCCGTAAAAGCCCTTGCCTGGCGGCATACCTCACCTCATCCCCGGTCCAGTGTGTGCCGCGTCGGCAGGAGCTGCGGGTGGCGTGGACACGCGGCGGTCCTCGGCCACTGGCTCGAAAACGAGCGCATCGCCCGGCTTCACCGGGTTCGCGGCCCCCGCGGCAAGTTCGATGACACCCCGCGACCCCCGGCCCCCGAACGCCAGTCCAATCCAGGGCCTGACGCCGCGGGCGACGCGGGTCACGCGGAAGTCCCGGTCGTAGAACACGGCATCGATGGAGAACCGCATGAACATCATGTGGATCGAGGAGCAGGGGCGGATGTCGATGGCTTCCCCCTCGGGGAGCGCGGAGCGAAACATCAGCCCGCGTGTCCGCGACCACACGCCGTGGGCGGGGACAACTCGCCGGGCAACGACAATTCCGGTTTCCTCGATGCGTACCTGGTGCATGGCGCGAACCGCGTGGGGCATAGCCCCACTCATACCTATCTATCGGCGCTCCTCGTCCCGATCACCAGCGCCTTGACCTTCCTCGGAGACCGTTTGCGCCTGCGGCCGCGGCCCGGAATAGTTCGTGCACACCCGACGAGAGGATGCGCCCACAACCATGCCCCGGCATCGCCCACGCCTGGGCCAGGGCCTCGAGGCCCTGGTTTCGCCCGCCCGCCACGACGCCCCCGACGAGCCAGCCGAACTCTCGCGCCCGCCCGGAACCGCTCCCGCCGGCCAGCACCCGCAGGTCACCGCGTGGGAGTACGTGCTCCTGGCGCCAGTACGGCGGAAGCGCCGGCGTTCGGCGTGCCGGCTCACCGTGCTTCCCGGGGATCTCCTGCGCAAACCGGAGCGGTATCGCATTCGGGGAATCACCCCCCTGGTGGCGCTCGGCCTGCTTGGCGCGGGCGGCTGGGAACTCGTCGGCCTCCGCGGCCGTTCGTACATCCTGAAGCGCCCAGCGCGGGCGCTCCCGCAGCAGGGAGGTTTACGCCTGCGGTATCTCGCGTAAACTTCGCGCGAAGCTAAGAATCTCGCGTGGACGCGCGACAGGAGCAGGACGTGACCTACCGACCACCCCGGATGCGCTTTGGGATCTTTCTCGCCCCGTTTCACCGGGTGGGTGAGAATCCAACGGTTGCCCTCGAGCGGGACCTCGAACTTGCAGAGCTGCTCGACCGCCTGAATTTCGACGAAGCCTGGTTCGGCGAACACCATTCCGCCGGCTGGGAGCTCATCGCCTCGCCTGAACTGATGATCGCGGCCGCCGCCCAGCGCACGCGGACCATCCGCCTCGGGACGGGTGTGTCCTCCCTTCCCTACCATCACCCCTTCATGCTCGCCGATCGGATGGTCCAGCTCGACCACATGACCAGGGGCCGCGCGATGTTCGGTGTCGGGCCCGGCGCCCTGACGTCCGATGCCTACATGTTGGGGATCGATGCGCTGACGCAGCGCCAGCGGATGGACGAGGCGCTCGGCGTCATCCTGCGCCTCTTCCGCGGCGAGACGGTGACCATGGAGACCGACTGGTTCACGATGCGGGAAGCAAGGCTGCAGCTCGCCCCGTACACCCACCCCCACATGCCGGTCGCTGTCGCGAGCACGTTCTCCCCAGCGGGCCCGGTCGCGGCCGGCAAGCACGGCGTCGGCATCCTTTCCGTTGCGGTCTCCCAGCCGGGCGGCCTGATCTCCCTCGCCAAGACCTGGGAGATGGCCCAGGAGGCGCAGGACAAGGCGGGCCAGACCATCAGCCGGGACGACTGGCGGCTCGTCATCCCCATACACCTCTCCGACTCCCGGGAACAGGCGATCAGCGACGTTGCCGAGGGGGCATTCCGCTACAACAAGGACTACTTCGAGGACACCCTCGGGCGCCCGGCCGACCCGAACAACCCGAACGACATCCGGGCGACGGCCGAGCGGGGCGGCGCCATCATTGGCACCCCCGACGACGCGATCGCCGCCATCGAGCGCGTGCTCGAGATGTCCGGCGGGTTTGGCGCGATCCTCGGCCTGGCGCACGAATGGACCACCTGGGAGAAGACGAAATACAGCTATGAGCTCTGGGCGCGCTACGTGGCGCCGCATTTCCAGGGCCAGCTCGACCGCATCCGGGCCAGCCAGCAGTTCGTCTCGGAGCACCGGGCGACCATCTTCGGGCCGAACGCCGCGGCTATCGGCAAGGCTTTTGTCGATGCGGGCGTCGCCCTGCCCGAGGAGATGGTGAAGCGCATGCAGCGGGGGAATACCTAGCCCAAGCTCAAACTCCCGCCCTCGCCATTCCGGAAAGCAGCTCTACCGTGCGCTGGCCCGCCCCCGGGTCGCCATCGACCGGGAAGATGGACGCATTGAAGTCGGTGACTCCAGCGGCGGCAAGGCTGCGGACCTGGGCCTCGACCTCCGCCTCGCTACCGACGATGGCGATGTCGGCAGGGCCAGGCGCCCCCTCGACATCGAGCACCGCCCGGTAGGAAGGGAGAGCACCGTAGTTCGCGAAGACCTTCGCAGCGGCTTCCTTGGCTTCCTGCACCTTCGTGGTAACCGCAACAGGGAAGCCTGCGACCACGCGCGGAGCCGGGCGCCCCGCCTCCGCTGCCGCCTTGCGGATCGCCGGGATCGCCGTGTCCCGGAGGTACTTTGGCCCACCCATCCACGTCGCCGTGCCGTCGGCCATTCTCCCGGCCAGCCTTAGCATCTGCGGCCCGAGTGCCGCGACGATCACCGCGGGCCGCGGCGCATCCGGGACCGTGAGGCGAGCCACTACCCGGTACTCCTCGCCCCGGTGCATCACCTGCTCCCCGCTCACCAGCGGTAGGAGCACCGAGAGGTACTCACGCATGTGCCGGACCGGCCGCGAGTAATCCAGCCCGAGCATGTTCTCGATCACCACCTTGTGGCTCAGGCCTATCCCAAGCGTAAAACGGCCGCCAGTGGCGGCCGATGCCGTCAATGCCTGCTGCGCCAGCGCCATCGGGTGGCGGGGGTACGTGGGGACGACAAAAGTCCCGAGTTCGAGCCTCTCCGTGACGCGGCCCGCCAGCGCGAGCACCATGACCGCATCGAAGCCGAAGAAGTTGGGCATCCAGGCCGAATCGAACCCCGCCTGCTCCGCCCGTTCGAATGCTTTCATCAGCTGTGAGAGGTTGCCGTCCTCGCCAACCCCGGCGCCAATTCCGAGCCCGATTTTCACGCAGTGAACTCCCCTGTGGTGTGCAATTGCTCGCGAGTGGCGCCCTGGCGGCAGCAACGGCCGCCTGAGCGAATCGCGCAGGGCCACTACACTTCGAACATGCCCTACGCCCGCGTCAACGCAGCCCAACTCTACTACGAACAACACGGCCGCGGACCGGACATCGTCTTCCTCCACGGCGCGGGCGGGAACCACCTCAGCTGGTGGCAGCAGGTAGCTGACTTTTCCCGGGACTATCGCTGCACCACCTTCGATGCGCGTGGGTGGGGCCTCTCGCGCGGCAACATGGCCGTTGGGCGGTGGTCGCTCGGCACCGACCTGGTCGCCCTCCTCGAACACCTGGGGATCGAACGCGCGCACCTGGTGGCGCAGAGCATGGGCGGCCGCGCGGTGGCCGGTGTTGCCCGCCTGGCGCCGTCCCGCATCCGCTCGCTGGTGCTCTGCGGAACCACGGCAGGGGCGACCAACGACCGGGTCCGCCAGCTCCAGGACGAGCTGCGCGATGAACGCGGCGACGCCGGCCTGCGGGAACACGCGCTGGCGCCGGGCTTCGAGGCCGAGAACCCCGGGCTCGCCCTGCTCTACCGCCAGATCAACGCGCTCAACCCGCCGCGCCCCCGCGGCATGCTGGGACGCCCGCCCGCAAACTACCGGGGCAGCACGCACGAACTGCTCGCGCAGCTCAATGTCCCCGTGCTGTACATCGTGGGCGAACACGACCTCATCACCTCCCCGGAGATGATTCGCGAGGCGCAGGGGCTCGTCCCGGGTTCCGAATTCCGGGAAATCAAGGCCGCTGGCCACTCGTGCTATTTCGAACGCGCCGGGGAATGGAACCGCGCGGTAAGGGATTTTCTCGCCCGGGTCGATCGTTAACGAACGGTTGCCAGTAGGGAAAGGGCGGGGTTATCGTCTACTCCCTATGTCGTGGATGTTCCGGTTGCTCTCGGCCATACTCGCCCGCCTGCGCGGCGGCGACGGCGATGCGGGCTGGGTCGAGCCCTCCAACGCGGTCACCCGCGCGGTCCTGGGGGGTGCTCCGCTGGAGCTCCCGGCAACCGTCGTCGAGCCGGCGCGAACGCCGGCCCGGGTGCTGCCGATGCCGCAGCGTGCGCAGCCGGCCACCCGGACGGCCCAGCGTACCCGCCGCCGGCGCGCCAGCCGCGCTGCCTGACGACGCTGCGCCGGATATACTCGGCGCATGGCCATCTACGAGTACTACTGCCCCACCTGTCGTGAGAAGTTCGAGGCGCGCCGGCCGATGGCCGAGGCTTCGGCGGCGGCCACCTGCCGGAAGGGCCACCGGGCCGAACGCACCATCTCCGCGTTCGCGGCGCCCCGCTCAGGCGGCGATGTCGCCCTCGCCGAGATGCCCTCCGGCGGCTGCTGCGGAGGCGGCGGCTGCGCCTGCGCGAACTAGGATTCGGCCGCCTGGAGCTCCCCTGCCCCGGCGCGCGTGACCGCGCGGTCGTCGTCCCGCCCACGGCTGGACACCAGGTAGGCGAGGCTCACCACCACCACCAGCGTGGCTTCGGCCAGCGTGAGGCCGCCGGCGATGTAGGTTGCCTCCTGCCAGAACTCCTCCGGGAACATCTGGATGAGCCGGTCAGTGTCCGGATCGAGGCGCCAGAGGTCGTTGCGGAAAGCGATCTCGTGGAACGTGGTCCACGCCTGGTCGAACCCGGTGAGCGCAAATGCCCCGACGACCCCAACCACGAGCAGCCCGAATCCCACGCCCGCGAGAGACAGGCGCGCAAGCCCGGCGATGCTCCGTTCGCCCGACCAGAGGACCGCGCAGGCGACATACGTAAGCACCACCGCGAGGGAAATTTCGTTCAGGCGGTAAACCGCGCGAATCAGCGTTTTCACGTCGCGCATGTGGTCCGTCTCCTTCGCGTTGAAGAGCGACGTCTCCTGGCCATCGACGGTCACCAGGATGCGCAGTGTGGCGGCGTCGTCCTCGAAGTACTCGATGATCTCCTCGCCCGCGCGGTCCAGGTCCGAAAGCGGCAACCCCGTGCGGCCGCTGGAATCAAATTCGCGGAAGCCGTGTTTGTAGTAGGCGATGTCACTGGCCAGGAAGCGCACGTTGGCGGTCACCAGGAACACCGGCAACGCGATGACAAACAGGGCTGCGGCGAGGCGAGAGAGGATGAGCATGGGCGCGGTGCACGCCGGTC
>JBBIVC010000150.1:0-5939 GCA_037439905.1 Thermoflexus sp. | reverse complement strand
CACCGATTCGTCCCTCGAATCGAAACCCCGGACGGGGGCAAGATCGGCGCATGAATCTGCTGAGTGCGCTCGCGCCCACCAGCGTCCCGGTCGACCCGGTCGAAGGCATCGCGGGCCGGGTCGCGTTTACGGCGGCCGCGAAGGCGGTAACGGTTTCGCACGAGATGGCGAAGGATACTGTGCGGCTGCTCGACCCGAACGTGGGCCAGCGCCTGAACGCCGAGGCATGAATCGAGACCGCTGACGCGGTGGCTGGTAACCTCTCCAGTGCAACCTGCAACTGGAATGCACATGCGAGAGATCACCGCTGACCAGATCACCGAGACCGTCGCGCGCCTCGCCATCGAAGCGACCCATTACCTTCCCGAGGATGTCGAAGAGGCCATCCGGAGGGCCCGCCAGACCGAGCGCAACCCGCTCGGCGTCCAGATCATCGACGAAATCCTGGAGAACGCGGAGATCGCACGTTCGCGGATGCTGCCGCTCTGCCAGGACACGGGCACGGCCGTGGTGATGGTCGAAATCGGCCAGGACGTCCACATCACCGGCGGGTACCTCATCGACGCCATCAACGAAGGCATCCGCAAGGGGTACAGCGAGGGGTTCCTGAGGAAGTCGATCGCCGCCCATCCGTTCAGCACCCGGACCAACACGGGCGACAACACCCCCGGCGTCATCCACACCGACATCGTGCCGGGCGACCGCGTCCACCTTTCGTTCATGCCGAAAGGCGGCGGCTGCGAGAACATGTCGCGCTACCAGAACTTCCTTCCCGGCATGGGCAAGCAGGCCGTGATCGACTTCGTGTGCGAGACGGTCGACATGTCGGGCGGAAACCCGTGCCCACCGCTTGTCATCGGCGTGGGCATCGGCGGGACGGCGGAAAAGGCGATGACGATGGCCAAGCACGCGCTCTTCCGGAAGATTGGCACCCGCAGCGACGACCCGGAAGCCGCTGAGCTCGAGCTGGAGCTCCTGGAGGCGGTGAACGCGCTCGGCGTGGGGCCGCAGGCCGTGGGCGGGTCGACCACGGCGCTCGACGTGTTCGTGGAGACGTATCCGACGCACATCACGGCGCTCCCGGTTGCCGTCAATATCCAGTGCCACAGCGCCCGGACGAAGCAGGCGGTGATCTAGTGGCCACGATCCGTGTCGTGCCACTGTCCGAGGCCGACCTCGAGGCAGTCGCCGGCGTGGTGAACCGCGCCTTCGGCGTGTACCGGGATATTTTCCACGGCGTGCGGACTTCGCCCTCCGAGTACGCCGACGAGGCGGGGCCCGATGCGCGGATATTGCTGGTCGAGGAAGATGGTCGCCTCCTCGCGACGTCGATGGTGACCATCGCGGAGCGGTTCATCGAACCCGGGCTGCTCGGACCGGCGGGGATGGAGCGGACGCCCGAACGCCCGCCGGCAGCTGCTGAGAGCCACCCCTGGGCGGGAGCGCTGTACTACGGCCTCGCGGGTGTGGAGCCCGAGACCATGAATCGCGGTTTAGGCCGGTTGATGGTGGAGTATACCGAACGCATCGCCGCCGCCGAGGGCTACCGGCGAGTCGCCCTTGGCACGGTCCGGGAGTTCGGCCTTGTTGGCTACTACTCCCGGTTCGGCTACTACGTTGTCCATGAGGAGCAGTTCGAGCCGGGCCACTGGGATTTCGTGGTCCCGCACCGCTACTGCGAGATGGTGAAGGACCTGTGAGCCACCGCATCCGGGAGGCGCAGTCCTCCGAAGCCGCGGCCATCGCCGCGATCGTGAACCAGGCCTATCGCGTCGAGGACTTTTTCAAAGTCGGCGACCGCACGCATGCCGGTGAGATCGCCAGGCTCCTCGCGGAGGATAGCTTCCTGGTGGCGGAAGCCAACGATGGTGAGCTCGCAGGCTGCGTGTACGTGGCAGTCAAGGAGGGGCGCGGCTACTTCGGGATGCTTTCCGTCCTTCCAGGGCACCAGGGGAACGGCCTCGGCCGGGAGCTGGTGGCGGCGGCCGAGGCGCGCTGCCAGGATGCAGGGTGCCGCGAGATGGACCTCTGGGTGGTGAACCTGCGCGAGGAACTACCACCCTGGTACCGCAGGCTCGGCTACCGCGAGACCGGGACGGCGCCGTGGCCCGAGGAAGCGCTGGCTGAGCTCAGCCGGCCCGCCCACTTCATCATTATGTCGAAACAGCTGGGCGCCGGCGCCCGGCAGGAGGAATCGCATGGCTGAAAGCGTCGCTCTCACCACACCGCTCACGGATGACGTCATCGAGGGCCTGACCATCGGGACGCACGTGACGTTCAACGGAGTCATCTACACCGCGCGCGACGCGGCCCACAAGCGGCTCATCGAACTGGTAAGGAAGGGCGAGCCCCTGCCGATCGACCTCCGGGGCCAGGTGATCTACTACGTGGGGCCCACGCCTCCCCGGCCGGGCGCCGTCATCGGCTCGGCTGGCCCGACCACGGCGATGCGGCTGGACCCCTACACCATCCCGATGCTCGAGCTGGGACTCAAGGGCATCATCGGCAAGGGCGGCCGCGGACCCGCAATCCGCGAAGCCATCAAGCAGCACCACGCGGTCTACTGCATTGCCGTCGGCGGGACGGGCGCGCTGCTCAACCGCCACATCAAGTCGGCCGAGGTGGTGGCGTTCGAAGACCTCGGCACCGAGGCGATCCGGCGGCTGGAAGTCGAAGTCTTCCCCGCGATCGTCGTCAACGATTGCCACGGCGGTGATCTGCTGGAAGCCGGGAAGAAGGCCTACCGGACGAGCAGCCGGCCGATCCCCGCGGTGCAGTCGCTCGGGGGCTAACGGCGCCCGAACTGGCGTTCGATGGCATCGGTGCCCATGTGGATGAGCGTGGGCCGGCCGTGCGGGCAGGTGCGTGGCGATACCGCCTGCTCCAGGTCCTCGATCAGGCGGCGCATTTCGTCCATCGCCAACGGCATGCCCGCGCGCACGCTGCTGTGACATGCGACCGTCGCCGCCGCGCGGCCGAACGCGTCCTCGACACGCGTCTCAGACTGGAGCTTTTCCAGCAGCCGCGTGACCTCGCCGGCGAGGTCGACCGCGCCCAACCCGGCAGGCACTCCGCGAACCAGGATGGAGCGGTCGCCGAACGGCTCGGTCTCCAGTCCGAGCCGGTGCAACGCATCGCGGTGCTCTTCGAGGACCGCAACAAGCGGCGCCTCGAGCTCGACCAGCACAGGCTCCAGAAGCGGCTGGACCGCGTCAGCATCCCCCGCCGCCTGGGTTCTCGCGACCAGCCGGTCGTAGACCACGCGCTCGTGAGCCGCGTGCTGGTCGATCAGATACATACCGTCAGGGCCCTCGGCGACGATGTACGTCGCACCCATTTGCCCGACCACGCGGAGCAGCGGAAGGACTCCTCGCTGCGTGTGCAGGGGGCCAGGACCCGGGAGCGATAACGGCGGAGATGAGGCCCCCCGAGCCAATTGCAGGGTGGCCTGGACGGGTTCGGGATGCCGGAGTGCCCGCGGCGGAGCATGGTCCTTGCCCGCGGACGCCAGGACCGCAACCGGCGAGGCGAGTGGCAGCGCGTCCGGCCTCCATGCCACAGGCCGCGAACCTTCCAGCGCGAGCTGGATCGCGTGGCGAACCGCCCGGCCGACGGCGCGCTCGTCCCGGAAGCGCACCTCGGCTTTGGCAGGGTGCACGTTCACATCCACCTCATCATCTGGAAGCGCGATATGCACGGCGGCCAGTGGAAACCGCCCGCCGGGGAGCTGCGCCTGGTAGGCATCGACCACCGCGAACACGAGCGGGCGGCTCTGCACCCAGCGACCGTTGACGAACACCGAGATAGCGCTCCGGTTGCCGCGGTGCAGGGAAGGCGGGCCCGCAAGGCCACTGACCCTGAACGCCTGCTCCTGGTGGTCGACCTCCAGCATGGCAGCCGCCGCCTCGGCGCCGTACACGGAGGCGAAGGCGTGCCGGATATCGCCATCGCCGCTCGTGGTGAGCACGCGGCGGCCACCGGAGACCACCTGGAACGCCACCGAGGGGTAGGCAAGCGCGTAGTGCGTGGCCAGCACGATCACGGCGCGCGATTCAGTGGCTGGTGTCCCGAGGAACTTGCGCCGGGCCGGCACCCGCGCGAAGAGATCGCGCACCGTGATGCTGGTACCCCTCGGCCCCGGGCGCGAGACACGCCGGACAACCCGTCCATCGACGAGCGCCACAAACACCGCTACCGGCTCGCCCTCAGCCCGGCTGACCACTTCGACGTCGGCAGCCGCCGCAATCGAGGGAAGGGCCTCGCCGCGGAATCCCAGGGTGCGCACGCGGTGAAGGTCGTCGAGCGCGGCAATCTTCGAGGTCGCGTGGCGCTCGAAGGCGAGTTCAATGTCCTCGGGCCGGATACCCCCGCCGTCGTCGGTAACACGAATCAGCCCGATGCCGCCATCAACGATTTCAAGGCTGATACGGGTGGCACCCGCGTCGATGGCGTTATCGAGCAATTCACGGACCACCGACACCGGCCGCTCCACCACCTCCCCGGCGGCGATGCGCGCGGTCACTTCGGGGGCGAGGACGCGGATTGCGCCCGGCTGCCGATGGGCCCCGGGGGCGCTCACGGGGAGCTGTCCCGCGTCGCGGCCCGGGCTGCGGCGCGCAGTTCGTATAGCTTCTGGATGGCCTCGATCGGGGTCATCCCATCGATGTCGAGCCGCTCGATTTCCCGTTCGATCGCGGAGGGCCCGCCGAACAGGGGAGGCTGGAGCGGTGCGTGGCCGTTGGCGGCCGCCACTCCCGCGCTCCCGGGGGGCCGCGCCGATTCGAACTCGCGGAGGAGGTGTTCGGCCCGCGAAACCACGGCCCCGGGCAGCCCGGCGAGGCGCGCGACGTGAATGCCGTAGCTGCGGTCGCTCGGGCCGGGGACGATTCGATGCTCGAAGACCACTTCCGTCCCTTCCTCGTGCACGGCGACGTGGGCGTTGCGGACCCTGGGAAGGACGCCTGCGAGCGCGGTCAGTTCGTGGTAGTGCGTGGCGAACAGGGTGCGGGCGGCAACCTCCTTGCGATTGTGGAGAAACTCGACCACCGCCCGCGCGATGGCCATACCGTCGAAGGTGCTCGTTCCCCGGCCGACCTCGTCGAGGATGACGAGTGAATCGGGCGTGGCCTGGTGGAGGATCTGCGCGGTTTCAACCATCTCGACCATGAAGGTCGACTGGCCAGCGGCGAGGTCGTCCTGGGCGCCGATGCGGGTGAAGATGCGGTCGAAAAGCGGCAGCCGCGCCTCGGCCGCGGGCACGAACGAACCCGCCTGGGCCATCAGTGCGATCAGCGCCACCTGGCGAAGAAAGGTCGACTTCCCGCTCATGTTCGGGCCGGTGAGGATGAGCACCTGGCACTCGTCATCCAGGGTGCAATCGTTGGGCACG
This sequence comes from Thermoflexus sp., assembly GCA_037439905.1. GTDB lineage: Bacteria > Chloroflexota > Dehalococcoidia > Tepidiformales > Tepidiformaceae > Amarobacter. The sequence goes on along the minus strand of JBBIVC010000150.1, from coordinate 550 downwards.
AAGCGCCCGGGGCCGAGCGCCGCTTCGACGACCGGGTGGCGGCCCGCCTCGATGTGCAGTGACGAAGCGCCGAGCGTGGGCCGAACGTAACCGCGCTCGGACGCCACCTCCCCCAGGGCGAGCACGAGGTCCAGGAGCGCGACCGCCTCGGCAACGAGCTGGAGCGAGGCGATCTCCGCGGCCAGCGATTCGACGAGCTGCGCGAATGCCTGCCGCTCGAGTTCCACAAGGCGGTCACGGGCGCCGACGAGCCGGGACTCGTGCTCCTTCAGCTCCTCGGTCACGTAACGCTCGGCTCCGACGAGGGTCTGACGCCGCTGGTAGTGCGCTGGCACCAGGGCTGCGTTCGCGGCCGAGACCTCGATGTAGTAGCCGAAGACCTTGTTGTGGCCGACCTTCAGCGTCTTGATACCGGTGCGTTCACGCTCCAGCCGTTCGAGGCCCAGCAGGAACCCGCGCGCATCACGCGTCAGGGCGCGGAGCGAGTCGATTTCCGGGCTGAACCCCGGGCGGATGACGCCCCCGTCGTCGAAAGCCGCCGGCGGGTCGT
>JBBIVC010000149.1:4382-6002 GCA_037439905.1 Thermoflexus sp. | reverse complement strand
GCGCGAAGCCGGGTTCGAACCCGGCAAAGAGACCATCACCTATTGCCAGGGCGGGATCCGCGCCGCACACGCTGCATTCGCCATGCATCTCATCGGCTGGGAGAACGTCCGCGTCTACGACGGCTCCATGCGCGATTGGGCCAACCGCGACGACACACCGCTCACGCTGGAGTGAACCCTTCGGCAACAGAAAGGGCCGCGCGTTCTCGCGCGGCCCTGTCAACGTGAGATTGGAGCCTGCTAGATGGCAGGCGCTGCGGGCTCTTTCTCTTCTTCCCCGGCTGTTTTCACCCGCTCGTAGCGCAGCAACGCCTCGAGCGTGAACCCGAGATCCGCACGCTCGCACAGCGAGCTGCAGTAGGTCATCTTCATCGAGCTGGGCGACTTCCGCCAGTCGTAGCGGAGGTTGCACCGCGCACAGACCTTGATGTGGTTCAGGTTCATCCCGGCCGGGCCGGGTCCGATAGGCGTTTCCACGGTGTCCTCCTCTCCCGGCTGCCCCGCCCCCTCACAGGGGGTCGAGTGCCGGCTCCAGATCCAGCGTAGACCCCGCCGGTGGGTTGCGCAAAACGACGGACCTAACGCACCCGCTACGCCGCCATGGCTCAGGCCGCTGCGGCCAGCGCCCGGGGCGCCCGCTCCACCCGCAGCAGCGCATCGATCGTGAACCCCAGGTCGGCCTGTTCGCACAGGCTCCCGCAGTACGTCATCTTCAGCGAGGTGCTCGGCGACCGGCGCCAGTCGTAACGAAGCCCGCAGTGGCGGCACTCCTTGATGTGGGTTGAGTCGCTTATGAAGCTCAGCGTCGCGGTCATCTCGGTTCTCCTCCAGGGCTCTACCCTTGTGCTCAGCCTACCCGCCGGTCCAGAGCGTGGTCGCCCATCCCTGGGAGGATGGCCACTCGGCCGAACGGCCGACCCGCTGTGAACCGCGTCACACAGGTCATCTCTACGCCGCCAGGAGTTCGCGCCAGCTGCCGCGCACGATTTCGACCGTGCCCAGCAGCGACTCGATGGTGAACCCGAGTTCCGCCCGCTCGCACAGGCTCCCGCAGTACGTCATCTTCAGCGATCCACTTGGAGAACGGCGCCAGTCGTACGCGAGTCCGCAGTGCTGGCAGATTCGCATGTTGCTTGTCATCGTTCGTTCTCCCCCACCCGGGCGTTTGCACCGGGGCTCTCGAGATCATCTTCGGCAGCCGGCCACCACATGTTCACTACGGGAAAACCCGCACTGTCCCGGCGTTTTCACGCGGATGCCACAGCGGCAACCTGTATCTCACAGCCCCCTCCCGTTCGAGCGCCCGCCGGCATGTCCGAACCCGCAACCCTGTGGCCCCGCGTTATTCACCCGGTGTTGGGGTAATCCCTACGCCTGGTGGTCGAAACTCATGACACATGGACGCTGATCTTCGCTCGTCGCTCCCCGCGCGCCGGCCCCGCGTCCTCGAAGAGCTGCGAAGGCCGATCGCCGGGAGGCGCTTTCGCCCGGGCGAGATCGCTATCGCCGGCGAGGTCTTGGTGCTACCCGCAACCCTCGTGCCCTCCCCGCCCGCCGGTGGCCCGACTGCGCACCGCCACCATCTACCGTAACGTGTACCGCGGCGGTCACCACCGCCGG
>JBBIVC010000149.1:0-4360 GCA_037439905.1 Thermoflexus sp. | reverse complement strand
GTCCTTGAATCAGCAATCGCGAACCGGCTCGATGCCATCGACCGCGACCAGGTGATTCAACGAATCTGGGACCACGACCATACCGTCTGGAGCGACCAGCCCGACGAAATTAGCGACCGCCTCGGCTGGCTGCGAGCGCAACGTCACTTCCAGGCCCGCATCCCGGAATTCGAGATGCTCCGCCAGGATGTCGTCGCCGAGGGGTTCACCACCGCGCTCCTCCTCGGGATGGGCGGATCGAGCCTCGCGCCCGAGGTCTTGCACCAGTCCTTTGGCAAGCGGGACAACGGCCTGCGCCTCCTTGTCCTCGATTCCACCGATCCCCGCCAGATAGCCGAAACCGAGTCCGCCATCGACCTCGACCGCACGCTCTTCATCGTCTCCAGCAAGTCCGGCAGCACCATCGAAACCCTGAGCCACCTCGCCTACTTCTGGGAGCAGGTCCCCGATGGCCGCCACTTCGTCGCCATCACCGATTTCGGGACCGGGCTCGAACGCATCGGCCGCGAACGTGGATTCCGCGCGGTGTTCATCAACCCGCCCGATATCGGTGGCCGCTACTCCGCGCTCTCCTGCTTCGGCCTCGTGCCCGCCGTCCTCTGCGGCATCGATGCCCACGCGCTGCTCGAAGAGGCCGACCGCATGGCTGGCTTCTGCGAGCCCGGCATCCCTGCCCGCCTCAATCCCGGCGCATGGCTTGGCGCTGCCATCGGCGAGGCCGCACTCCACGGCCGCGACAAGCTCACGCTCGTCCTTCCGGCTGAAGTCGAATCGCTGGGACACTGGATCGAGCAGCTTGTCGCCGAATCGACCGGTAAGCATGGCAAGGGCATCGTCCCCATCGAGGCCGAGGAGCTCGGCCCCCCGGACGTCTACGGGACCGATCGGCTGTTTGTTGCCCTGCGCGAAGACCCCGCCCTCGCGCCGCTCGAGGCTGCCGGCCACCCTGTGCTCCGCATCCCCCACGAGACCGTCACGGCTCTTGGCGCCGAGTTCTGGCGCTGGGAGTTCGCCACGGCGATCGCCTGCCATGTGCTCGGTGTCAACCCGTTCGACCAGCCGAACGTGCAGGAAGCGAAGGAGGCCACCGCCGTGGTGCTCGCTGGCGGCGGTGGCGACCCAACGACCCCACCGCTCGATGCCGTCCTCGCGCAGGTTCGTCCCGGCGATTACCTGGCGATCCTGGCCTATCTCCCTCGCGACCCCGCCACCGTGCAGCGCCTGCGCCGCATCCGCCATGCGCTCCGCGACACGTACCGCGTGGCGACCACCGTCGGCCTCGGCCCCCGCTTCCTCCACTCCACCGGCCAGCTCCACAAAGGCGGCCCGAACAACGGCGTCTTCATCCAGCTCGTCGACGAGCCCCCTGTCGACCGTCCCGTCCCCGGCCAGCCCTACACCTTCGCCGAGCTCGAAGCCGCCCAGGCCCTCGGCGACCTCGGAACGCTCAAGCAGCACGGCCGCCGTGTAACCCGGGCCTCCATCGAGGAGCTCGAGGAGGCAGCCCTCTGAGCGCCGGGACAGCCAGCCACTCCCGGGCAGCTCCGCGGAGAGCTGCCGGCATTCTCCTCCACCTCACTTCGCTCCCCGGCGCCGAACTTGGGACGGCCGCCGAACGGTTCGTTGATTTTCTCGTCGATGCCGGGCAGTCCATCTGGCAGATGCTCCCCATTGGCCCACCCGGTCCCCGGAACTCCCCCTACGCGGCCCGCTCCGCCTTCGCCGGCGACCCGATGCTGATTTCCGTCGATCGCCTGGTTGAGGACGGGCACCTGGACGCTGCCCCGCCTCCCCCGCTTGCCTCCGGTTCCCGGGTCGACTTCCAGTCCCGCCGTGCCTACAAGGAGCCGCTTCTCCGCGCGGCCACTGCCCGGTTCCTCGACCAGGGCGGCGAAGCCGAACTGCGGTCATTCGAGGCCGCCCACCCCTGGCTGGAGACCTACGCGACCTACGCCGCCCTCCGGGATGCCACCGGCGAGCCCTGGTGGCATTGGGATGAGCCGCTCAGGACCCCGGCGGGCGTCAACATCGAGCCCGGCAGCCCCCTCGCCCGCGAAGTGCTCCACCACAAAGTCCTGCAGGTGCTCTTCGCACGCCAGTGGGAACGGCTCCACAACTACGCGCGGCGTCGCGGCGTCGCCCTCTGGGGCGACCTCCCCATCTTCGTCGATCGCGACAGCGCCGATGCCTGGGCCCACCAGGAGATGTACAAACTGGATGAGCATGGCGACCCCGTTGTCGTCTCCGGCGTACCGCCCGACGCCTTCTCCGAAACCGGCCAGCGCTGGGGCAACCCGGTGTACGACTGGGACGCCCTCGAACGTGATGGCTTCCGCTGGTGGGTCGAGCGCCTGCGTGCCACGTTCGAACGCTTCGACGCCGTCCGCATCGACCACTTCCGCGGGTTCGAATCCGCCTGGGAGATCCCGGCCGGCGAGGAGACGGCCATCCACGGCCGCTGGGTGCCCGGCCCCGGCGAAAGGCTCTTCGCGGCCCTGGAGGCCCGCACCCCGAAGAGTACGGGGCACGGGGGCGAGGGCGCGATCGCCACGTGGCGGTTTGCGCGGTCGATGTTGTGGTAGGTGGAGGGCAGCATCACGGACGAGGTGCGCGCCCTCCGCGACCGCCTCGGCTACCCGGGCATGGCCGTCCTCCAGTTCGCCTTCGAGGGCGGCGACGACAACCCGTACCTGCCGCGCAACCAGGTCGAAAACTCGGTGGTCTTCACCGGCACCCACGACAACGACACCACGCTCGGCTGGTGGGAATCGCTGCCAGAGTGGCGCCGCCACAACGTGCGGGTCGAACTCGGGATCGATGGATCGGACATCGTTGATGACCTCATCCGCGCCGCCTACCGATCCCCCGCCCGCACCGCCATCATCCCGATGCAGGATGTCCTGAAGCTCGGCAGCGAAGCGCGGATGAACCGGCCCGCCGTGCTCGAAGGCAACTGGGAATGGCGCTTCGAGTGGGAGCAGATCCCGCCAGGCCGGGCCGCCTGGCTCCGCGATCTTGCCGCCGCCACGGGCCGGCTGCCCGCCGCGCTCGGCAACCCCGGTTCCCCCTCGGAGTCCGCGCAACCCTAGCGGGCCGGGTCCTCCAGTCCTTCCCGGAACCCCTCCCGCAGCCGGTGCTTGATGTCCACGGGCACCGGGTCTCCGAACGTTGCCGCCGCAAGCCGGAGCATCGCCCCATCGGCATCGCTCGGCAAACCAATCCGCTTCTCGATCAGGCTTCGGGCGCGTTCGACCTCCTCGGCTCCCGACCGGGCGACCCACTGCGCCGCGAACGCCCGACCGAACGCCACCGGGTTCGTCTCGGCGATCGGCTCGTATCCTCCCCTGCGCGACTTGGTCGCGCCCGGGTCCAGCTCCATCCCCAGGGCCTGCCAAAACCCGGCCCGTGCTGCCTTCCGGTCGGCGTCGTCGATCAGCGCGCCTTCCGGCAGCCCCATCTCTCGCACCAGGTGGCGCAGGAGGTCGACATCGATGTCCCGGGGGAGGTAAGGGAAGTTCGCTCGGACGTACCGCGCTTCCTCCTGTGGTTGCTCGTTCAACCACTTCCTTCCGTACGCGTTGCCTTCGCTGAATGCCCACACCTGGTCCAGGGGCACACCATCCGGCGCTCCAGCAGGTTCAACAACGGGGACGGCCTGCACCTCAAGCGCCTGTTCCGCCGGCGCCGGTACGCTCGCCACGGCAGGCGAAGCCTCGCGGCTCGATGCCGTGGCCGCCGCTGCTTTGCGCGCTGCTTCGCGAAAACCCTCCCGCGCATCGGCCAGTACCGAGTCCGGGATCTGTGCCGACCGCGGGAGGTCTCCCAGTTCGAGTACCCGCCGGATCAGGGCCGCGTCCTGCTCCGGCGGAATGCGCGCGTTCCGCAGGAGCGCTTCGATCGCTCCCGGCTCGCTCGTCTCGCTCCACCGCTCACCACATTCGAACCCCACGGCGAACGCATCGAATCCTTCATCCAGCATGACCGCGTGCGCATCGTCGTACGACCGCGTGAAGCAATCTTTCAGCTCCTCGAAGGTCATCACGCGCACGCCGTCGGCCTCCCTCACCAGCGGCTCAGCCTGGTTCTGGCCGAACGTCGGTTCGATGCCCAGCAGAAGCACTTTCACGCCGTAGTCCTGCGCCTCGATGACGCCCTGCCGGAGATCTTCGTCCCCCGCGACCAGGAAGGCCGTGCAGATGGCGTGTTCCGATGCGAGCCGCATCATGTCCCGGAGCACCAGGGAATCCACGCCCTTCTGCCCCTGCCTCGTCAGCCGCCCCAGGCGCACTTTCACGCCGGGCTGATCGGCGATGCTGTCATGTTCCGGCTGGGCTACCCCTCGCGGAGCCGCGTCGTACCA
>JBBIVC010000148.1:0-6005 GCA_037439905.1 Thermoflexus sp. | reverse complement strand
TGGCACCGTCTCGGGCGGCATGATCCCGAAGGTCGAAGCCTGCCTCCATGCGCTCTCCCTCGGTGTCCCGGTGCAGATCGTCGATGGCCGTCAGCCCGGGGTGCTGCTTGACCTCGAGGGGCGCGGCACGATTTTCGACACCTGAACCGGTTCGTTAACATCCCGGGCTATGCTGTCGAGTGACATCCGTGACTCTCATTGACAGAATGATCTCTGACTGTGAACGAGACCGAAGCCGCCGCCCCTCCCCTTGAACTTGAACTCCGCTCCGGTGAGGCCATCGAGCCGGCCCCGCATGTGGCAGACCTGGATGATCCCTCGCTCTACCTCAACCGCGAGCTCAGCTGGCTGGAATTCAACCAGCGGGTGCTCGAGGAGGCGCACGACGAACGGAACCGCCTGCTCGAGCGGGTGAAGTTCATCGCCATCAGTGCCAACAACCTCGATGAGTTTTACACCAAGCGCGTGGGCTGGCTCCGGCGGATGCGGGCAGCCGACCCCCGCGCCCAGACCGCCGATGGCCGCACCATCGCCGAGCAGATGGAGCTGGTCATCGACCGTTGCCTCGCCATGCGAGCCGAGATCGAATCGGCCTGGCGGCAGGAACTCGCCCCGCGGCTCGCCGAGGCCGGCATCCAGATCGTCCGGTATGAGGACCTCGACCGTGAGGCGCGCGAGCGGCTGACTTCCTACTTCGAACACGCCATCTTCCCGGTGCTCACGCCGCTCGTCGTCGATCCGGCCCACCCGTTCCCGTTCATCTCGAGCGGCAGCCTCTCGCTTGCGCTTAACGTCCGGCACCCCGCGAGCGGCCAGGACAGGTTCGCGCGGGTGAAGGTGCCCGGCAACCGGCCACGGTTCGTCGAGGCGGGGGATAACCGCTTCGTGCTCATCGAGGACCTGATCGCCGCCCACGTGACCATGCTCTTCCCCGGCATGGAAGTCACCGAAGCCTATGCGCTGCGCGTCATCCGCAGTGCCGAGATCGGGAGCCCGGGCGAAGAGGCGGATGACCTCCTGGAGCTCATCGAAAGCGCCCTGCGGAAGCGGCGGCTCGCCGAAGCCGTGAGCCTCGAGGTCACAGGCTCGCTCTCCCAGAGCCGCCTGGAACTCCTGCTCGAAGAGCTCCAGCTTTCGGAGCGCGATATCTACCAGGCCGAGGGGCCCCTGGGCCTTCACGACCTGTTCCAGCTCGCGAACCTTCCCTTCCCCGAGCTTTGCGACCCGCCGTTCACGCCGGCCGTGCCGGCCGTTTTCCAGGGGACGGGGGATGCGGCGTCGTTCTTCGCCACGCTGCGCGAGCGCGACATCCTGGTGCACCACCCCTACGAGTCGTTCGACGCGACCGTTGTCCGGTTTATCGAAGAGGCCGCCGAAGACCCGGCTGTCCTGGCGATCAAGCAGACCATGTACCGCACCTCACCCGACTCGCCAATCCTGGAGTCGCTCATCGAAGCGGCAGGCCGGGGCAAACAGGTGGCGGTCCTGGTGGAGCTGACCGCCCGCTTCGACGAAGCGAACAACATCGAATGGGCGCGCAAGCTGGAAAGCGCCGGTGTGCACGTGGCCTACGGGCTCCCGGAGATGAAGATCCACTCGAAGATCTGCCTGGTCGTCCGTGAGGAGGTGGGTGGCGTGACGATGTACGCCCACGTCGGCACCGGGAACTACAACTCGCGCACGGCCCGGCTATATACCGACCTGGGCCTCTTCACCTCCGACCCCCGCATCTGCGCTGATCTCGTCCGCATCTTCAACTTCCTCACCGGCTACAGCGATGTCGCCGAAACGGAAGAGCTGCTTGCCGCCCCGGCGAACTTGCGCACCGGGCTCGCAAGCCGCGTCGAGCGCGAAATCGCGAACGCCAGGGCCGGCAAGCGCGCACGCGTGGTCTTCAAGATGAATGCGCTGGAGGACCCGGAGTTCACCAGGCTGCTGTACAGAGCCTCCCAGGCTGGCGTGCAGGTTGACCTCATCATACGGGGCATCTGCAGGCTCCGGCCCGGCATCCCCGGGCTGAGCGACAACGTCCGCGTCGTGAGCATCATTGGCCGCTTCCTCGAACACTCGCGGGTGTACTACTTCGAGAACGGCGGAGATCCCGAGTACTTCATCGGCAGCGCCGACGTGATGAAACGCAACCTCGATGAGCGCATCGAAGTCCTCGCTCCGGTCCGTTCCCCCGACCACCGGGCACAGATCGACGACCTCATCGAGATCATGCTCGCCGACCGGCGCCAGGGCTGGCGGCTGATCGACAGCACCTGGCACCGCGACCCGTCGGTCACCGAGCCGGGCGTCCACGCGATCCTGCTGTCCCGCGCCCCGTTCGGATAGCCGCCGGTTTCCGGTGGGGTCCCCAGCCACTACCATGGCTTGCCTGGAGGTTGCCATGACTGACTGGGTCGCCGAAGAACATCGCTACGTGTTTCAGAACTACGGGCGTCAGCCCGTGGTGATTGAGCGTGGCGAGGGCACCCGTGCGTGGGATGTCGAAGGCAACGAGTACCTGGACTTCGTGGGTGGGGTAGCGGTGAACACGCTCGGCCATGCCCATCCCGTGGTCGCCAACGCGCTCGCCGAGCAGGCGAAAACGCTCATCCACACCTCGAACCTGTTCTACACGCGGCCGATGATCGAGCTCGCCCGGCTGCTGGTTGAGCACTCATGCCTCGACCGCGTGTTCTTCTGCAACTCGGGCACCGAGGCCGTCGAGGGCGCGATTAAACTCGCGCGGCGCTGGGGTCACGACACCCGCAACGGCGCCTACGAAATCATCACGACCGTCGATAGCTTTCACGGCAGGTCCATGGGTTCGCTGGCCGCGACAGGCAACGCCCGTTACCAGGAGCCGTTCGGCCCTCTGCTGCCTGGCTTCGTCCACGTGCCATGGAATGACATCGACGCCATCAAGACGGCGACCGGCCAGCAGACCGTCGCGGTCATGGTCGAACCAATCCAGGGTGAGGGTGGCGTCAACATGCCCGCCCCGGGGTACCTGCGCGCCATCCGGGAATGGTGCGACGAGCGGGGGCTGCTGCTCATCCTCGATGAGGTTCAGACAGGCGTCGGCCGCACGGGCACGCTCTGGGCCTACGAACAGGAAGGCGTGGAGCCCGACATCATGACCCTTGCGAAAGGCCTCGCTGGTGGGGTGCCGATTGGCGCGGTGCTCGCGCGCGAAGAGATCGCCGCGCACCTGGTGAAGGGCGACCACGGCAGCACCTTCGGCGGCAACGCGCTCGCCACGGCTGCGGGCCTCGCAGTGATGAACTACGTCATCGAGAACGACCTCCCGGCGCGCGTGCGGCAGGCCTCGGACCGGCTCATGAGCCGGCTCCGCTCGATGGAAGACCGGCTCGACGTGGTGACCGAGGTGCGTGGCCGCGGCCTGCTCGTCGCGGTCGGGCTGGCCCGCGACTGTTCGGCCGAGGTGGTCGACCAGTGCCGCCAGCGTGGCCTGCTGGCGAACAACGTGAGGCCGAATGCCATCCGCCTCATGCCCCCGTTGAACGTCTCGGACGACGAAATCGACCGGGCGTGCGACATCCTCGAGGCCGCCATCGCAGCTGCCACCATGCCCGCGGTGAAATGACCGGGGGCCTTGCCCCCTGAGGTACCATGCGGCCGGAGGGCAGGCTCATGGGTGACGAGTTCCAGGATTTCACACTGGCCGCGGTGCAGGCCGCCCCGGTGTACCTCGACCGGGATGCGAGCATCGAGAAGGCGTGCCGGCTCATTGACGATGCCGCCGCGCTCGGCGCCGACCTGGCCGTTTTCGGCGAGACGTGGGTTTCGGGATACGCGTCGTTTGGCGCGTGGCCGAACCACCCCGCCTTCGGCGCGCTCCTTCGACGCTTCGTTCTGAATGGCGTTGAGGTCCCATCAGCCGCGACCGAGGCGCTCTGCCGGGCCGCCCGCCGGGCGGGCACCGATGTGGTGATCGGCGTGGCCGAGCGCGACACGACGACGCAGGGAACGATTTACTGCACGCTCCTCTTCATCGGTAGGGAAGGGAAGCTCCTCGGCAGGCATCGCAAGCTCAAGCCGACGATGTACGAGCGCACGGTCTGGGGCGAAGGCGATGGAAGCTCGTTGGTGGTGTACGAGCGGCCGTACGGGCGCCTGGGAGGGCTGAACTGCTGGGAGCACCAGATGGTGCTCCCCGGCTATGCGCTGATCAGCCAGGGCATCCAGGTACATGCGGGCGCGTGGCCCGGCGGTGCGTTCACCCGCCAGGATGTGCTTTCGCGCGCGTTCGCCATGCAGGCGGGCGCCTACGTGGTCATGTCCGGCGGGCTGCTGCGAGAGGAGGATCTCCCGGCCGAGCTTCGCGAACTGCGCATGGAGATCGACGGCAAGAGCCGCGGCGTCATCCTCCCTTGCGACGGGTTCTCCGGGATCATCGGGCCGAATGGCGACTACCTCGCCGGGCCGGTGCAAAACGAGGAGGTTATCCTCACGGCGAAGGCCAACCTGGGCACGGTCATGTTCCAGAAGATGATCGCCGACCACGCGGGCCATTACACCCGCCCCGACGTGTTCGAGTTCCGCGTCAACCGCCGGCCGAAACGCATCGCGGCAGTCATGGAAGACCCGGCCGCCGTCGAGGCCGTCAACGCCGGGATTGCCAACGGGTCGATCCGTGGTGTGCACGACCTGCGCGGAGCCGCGGAAGACCTCAAGATACACCCTGATCTGGCGCGCGGGGGGTAGCCGCAGGTGTGGTTTGCGTACCTGGTAATGACGCTCGGGGCGGCGACGGTCACCATCGTCGGCTGGTATGCGTGGCTTGGGAAGCTGCCCCGGCAGGGTTTCGCAGGCATCCGTACGCCGTACACCATGGCGAACGATGAGCAGTGGTACGCCGCCCACCGGTACGGGGCTCCCTACCTCATCTTCGGTGGGGTCGCCGTCCTGGCAGTCGGCCTTGCGGCGCTTCCCTTCGCGATCGCCGGGAGCCTGCCTGTTGCGTTTTCGGTCACCGTCCTGTTGGCCTGCGCGGCCGTGCTTCTCGGCGCCGCGTTCGCATCGTGGTACTACGGGGTTCGCGGGGCAAAGGCGCACCTCGGCCGATAGCGCATTCCCCCGTTACCGGCCGGCAGGCGATACTCACCAGCACCATCACCTTTGCGGGAAGCTTCCGTGCCGAAACTCATCCTCGCCTATTCCGGCGGCCTCGATACCACCACCGCCATCAAGTGGCTCTCGGTCGAACAGGGATACGACGTCATCGCGCTGAACATCGATGTCGGCAAGTCGCGCGAACAGCCCGTTGTCGAGTCGCGCGGGTTGGCCGCCGGCGCCCTCAAGGTCCGCGTCATCGATGCGCGCGAGGATTTCCTGCGCTACTTCGCCTTCCCGGCCCTGGCGGCCGGGGCCGTGTACCAGGACCAGTATCCGCTGGCCACCGCGCTGGCGCGGCCACTCATGGCCAAGCTCCTCGTGGATGTGGCGCACGAAGAGGGCGCGACCGCTGTGGCTCACGGCTGCACCGGCAAGGGAAACGACCAGGTCCGGTTCGATGTCGGCATCCAGACGCTGGACCCCACGCTCAAGATCGTCGCGCCTACGCGCGAGAACGCGATGGCGCGCGAGTACCAGATCGAGTACCTGAAACGGCACGGTGTCGATATCCCCTGGGGCGAAAAGGGGCCGTTCAGCATCGACGAAAACATGTGGGGCCGGAGCGCCGAGGCCGGTGTCCTCGAGGACCCATGGGCAGAACCGCCCCGCGAAGCCTACGAGTGGACGCGCGACCCGGAAGAGGCGCCGGCAACTCCTGAGTATGTCGAGATCGAGTACGAGTCTGGCATGCCGATTCGCCTCAACGGGGAGGAAATCGGCCCGGTCGCGATGGTCGAGCGCTTGAACGACCTCGGCGGGCTGCACGGGGTCGGGCGGATCGACCACGTCGAAGACCGCCTGGTCGGCATCAAGAGCCGGGAGATCTACGAGGCTCCTGCCGGCGTGATCCTGCACACGGCTCACCGCGCGCTCGAATC
>JBBIVC010000147.1:0-6035 GCA_037439905.1 Thermoflexus sp. | reverse complement strand
TACCGATTCCAACCGTACCGTCTGACCGGGCCGGATGCCCTCCTCATCGAAGAACTGGAGCAGCTGTTCGTCTTCCTCGAACACCCGGTCGATCATCGCCCGCTCACCCTCCTTGATGTCGGCGAGCGTGACCATCGAAAGCTTCCGGTTCGGGCCATGACCAGGGATCGGGTACCCGAAGGGGCTCCGCTGTGGCCGCCCGAGCATTTCGTACAGGTGCGGCTCCGTCACGTCCGATATCCCGTGCTCCAGGAGATGCGCCTCTTCATAGGCGCGCCACCACGGCACTTTCAGCACGTTCGTAATCAGGCACTCGGCCAGGCGATGGCGGCGGACCATCTGCTCGGCCCGGCGTAGCCCCTCTGCCGTCAGGTGGATGTTCTTCTTCGAGTCGATGGTCACCAGGCCGTCCCGCACCAGCCGCTTCAACATGCCTGCCACCGAGGGCGGCGTGATCTCCAGCCGGTCGGCAAGGCGCACCGCGATGACATCGAGCCCCTCATCGTGGCTCAAACGGTAAATCGCCGTCAGATAGTCGTCCGTCGCGACGTTCGAGACCTGCTTCGGCATGGCCCGCCGATCATCACATGTCCCGCGCTCCGCGGCCATCCCGGGGTTCCAGCGCAGGCCGGATGCCCCCGGGCGTTCGCCCGTTCAGGCAGCCTTCTTCCCGGGCGCCCTGCTAGCGCTCTGCAGGGGGATCACGTTTGCAAGCGCTCGCCGCGATCGGCCACCCAGGTAGGCGGCCACGCACGGCGGTACGGGCAGATTCGCGGCACAGCACGAAATGCAGCGCTGCGCCCGGGTTCCCGGGTCGAACGGGCAGGAATCTTCAACAGCGGACATCGTGTGGCCTCCCGGTTGCTATCTGGAGATATCGGCCGCCGCGCCCGGTGGATGAAGGGTGACTTCCCGGCCCGCCCGGGAATTAACCGGGTTAGCACAATTAACTTCGTTAGGCCGCCGGAAACTTACCTGACGGTAATTCGCTCTTCCCAGTCAGTTCGCATTCGACGTAGACTATGGCGGCTATTGACGCTAGCAGAAGGAGTTCACCCCATGGCCGCAAATGCCGCGACCGAGTCCGGTCTCGACCTGTCCTGGCTCAACCTCTACGACGACGCAGCCTCAGCCGTCCCCGGGAAGAAGGGGCTGACGCTCAAGGAAATCAACCTCGGGCGCTATGCTGACGCGGCTCGCGGCGCGGGCGATATGACGTACCGCATGCGCGGCGCGGTTTCCCGCCCCGGCGCCCAGCGTTTCGGGCCCAACTACCAGTCGAAGTCCGACGTGTGGTCCGAAAACTGCATCATGCTCTACGAGGAAGCCACCCAGCGGCAGTGGTCCTCCGCGCGCGATATCCCCTGGGACACCCTCGAAGAACTCCCCGACGAGATGGAGCGGGCCATGTGCCAGCTCTGCACCATGCTCACCGAGGTCGAATTCATCGCTGGCGACGTGCCCGGCCAGTGGATGCCCTTCGTGAGCGCCCAGGACTTCGAAGCCGGCCTCTTCCTCATGTCCCAGATCATGGATGAGGCGCGCCATACCGATGTCTTCCGCAAGCGCGCGCTCGCCAATGGCGGCGGACTCCTCGCCCAGGGCGCCGGCCTCGGCCTGCGCACCCTCATCGAGGCCCGCGACTTCACCGAGATGTCGGTCCTGATGCACGTCCAGGCCGAAGGCTTCGTCCAGTCCATGTTCCGCATGGGCGAGCTCATCGGCCAGACCGAGGCCGATAAGCGCATCTTCCGCATGAGCGCCCAGGATGAATCCCGCCACCTGGCCTTCGGCGTCATGCACCTCAAGTACGTGCTCGATACCGAGCCCGAGCGCCGCGAAGAGATCCATCACTACCTCGATAAGGCTGAAGGCGACGCCGCCGGCGGCGGCTCGGGCGATGTCACCTTCCCGCCCGTCTTCGAATCGCTCTGCATCCTCCTTGGCGGCGGCGTCGACAAGTTCGACGAGGGCCTCCAGAAGTTCCTCCTGCTGCGCAAGCGCCAGATCAACGAATACGTGCACCGGCTCACCGTCGCCGGCCTTGGAGACCGCCGCCAGCGCCTTGGGCCGCTGATGGCACAGTTCCTCGACCCGGCCTAGGCCTGGTCCATCGTCCCAACCTCGCGCGCCCGGTGCTCACCGGGCGCGAAACCAACACGCCCGCCACTACCGGAGTTAGCACATGTCCACTGGAGAAGCACTCGCCCAGGCCGCCCAGGCGACCCAGGTCGAAATCCCTCAGGAAGCCCGCGACAAGGCCCGCCAGCTTGGCTGGGAAGAAGGCCTCATCGAACTCGCCCTGGCCAAGGGCCACAGCCTCCAGGTCATCTGGCAGGCGCTCCGCGCAGAGGTCGATGGCAAGCGCGCAAAGGAATTCCTCCAGGGTGGCCAGGCCGCTGTCCCGCGCGACCTCTCCTGGATGAAGGTCCCCACCGAATGGGGCATCCGCGCCCGCGCCAGCGACCCCGAAATGGGCCTCACCATCGGCGACCTGAACGTCGGTACCTATGGCGACATCCCCGATGTCTGGTACAACCGCTCCGAGATCGCCCGTGGCTCCTATCCTGCTCCGGTCGTGGAAGACATGGGATACACCATCTTTGATAAGGCGATCGTCTGGGCCGATTGCTGCGTGCCCCTGTACGAGGAGGCCATCCGCGATCGCTGGGTCTCCGCCACCGACCTCGACTGGGCCAGCCTCAAACCGATCGACCCCGAGATGGAGAAGGCTGTCTGCCAGTTCCTGACCGAGCAGAGCGAGCGCGCCTACTACACCGGCGCCCTCTGGTCGGGCTGGCTCCCGGAGATCAGCTACGGCTACCTCGAGCTCAAGCTCTTCCTCTCCACCGTCATCTACGACCTGGCACGCCACTCCGAAGCCTTCCGGAAGCGCGCCCTGGCCAACGGCGGCGGGCTCGGACTGCAGGCCCCCACCGACTTCTCACGCGCCGCCCAGGAAGCCCGCAGCTTCCCCGAGCTCGCCATGATCCTCTTCGTCCAGGACAGCATGCTCTACACCCTGTTCAGCCACGGCGATTCCTTCGCCCAGACGCCACTCGAACGCGAAATGTACCGGCTCGTGGCCAAGGACCGGAAGCGGATGATGGACTACCACATCGAGCGCCTGAAGCACATGCTCTTCAAGCTCCCGGAGCGCCGCCAGGAGCAGAACCTGTACCTCAACAAGGCCGAATCGCGCATGGTCCGCGACTGGTCGGACGCCGCTGTCAATGAGCCGCTCGCCATGATGCTTGGCGGCGGGCGCGACCGCATGGCCGAAGGCCAGGCCAGGCTCAGGGAGCTCCGCAAGCTCCAGGTCACCAACTACCTCGCCGACCTCGAAAAGGCCACCTTCCAGCGGAAGAATCTCAACGGCCGCCTGAAGGAACTCCTCGAGTCCTGACCCGCTGGCCAGGCGACGCAACACAAAGGGGCTCCCCATCCGGGGAGCCCCTTCCTTTTCGGCCGCGGCCGGCGTCAGGCCATTCCGAACACCATCCGCAGCCGGGCGGCCAGCCCTTTCGGCTTTGAGCTCCCGCCCTCGAGCCTCGCCAGCCTCCGGTACTCCCGGAGCGCCTGGGCGTCCCGGTACCGGCGCAGGAGCCACGCCGGCTCCGGCTGGCCGTGTGCATACAGCCGCCCGTCGTGGGTGACGGAAAGGCCATGCGTGATCTGTGTCAACGAACGGTACATCTCGGTCACCTCCATCGTGTACCTCTCAGGCTGTCTGCTCGCGGAGCTGTTCCGCCGTCGCAGATTGCGATTTCTGAGCTCGCTGGTCCCGGCGCATGCTGATCGCCAGGCGATGCAGAATCATCGGGTTTTTCACAGCATCCTCTCCGTATCGCTTGTTGGTGGTCATCGCAGCCATGCGTGGAGAGTGCGTCATGATCAGGTTCAACATTGCGGTAACTCCTTCGCTTCTTATGCACTTCCTCGAAAGCGCGGTCGGATGCTGCAGCCAGCACTGGCGATCTCGATCCCGGTGCTGTGCCAGGCTGAAGGCCGTTGCGGATAGCTCGGATGACTGCGTGGCCGCTAACCCCGGGTTGGGTTAGCTACTCCAGCTGAAGACCATCGAGACAAGAAAAAAGCCGTACCGCCTGGCGGTACGGCATCGATGCCGTTCTTCCAGGGAAGAACGCTAACGAATCGATGCGTCCCCGCGTGCGGTCGCCGCGTACACGTTGCCGATCACCATGTCAATTCCTCCGGCGTTGCCGCTGTTGTTACTGGAAACGAACGTACTGGCGCCAGGGTTAACTGTCAATGGGGAAAATGTAGGCCCATCGTTCACACTGTGAGGGCATTCACAGAAGCCGTGCCACCACCCGCCGCTGCCGGGCCGCTACACTGGCCCCATGACAGTGCGTCTCAGCGCGTTCGCCGTGGCCGCCGCTCTTGGCCTGCTCGCCCTGGCATTTGCCAGCGTGCCCGCGCTGCCCGTGGAGGCGAACCGCGGCGACTCCCTCGGCGCAGAGTTGCGGTACATCGGCCGCGACCCGCTGACCGGCATGCCTGCGCGCGTCGACGACCGGTTCATCGCCGAATCCGAGCGCGCTATCGAACGGTATGGGAAGGATGCCGGGACGCCCGTCCCTCCTCCACCATCGGGACCGGTCGAGATCGCGAGCGTCACCATCGAGCGCCTTGGCATCTCGGCCGCCCCCGTCGGGCGGTACGGTCTCGATGCCTTCGGCCGGCTCGATGTTCCCCAGGACACGACCACGATCGGCTGGAACCCCGCGTACAACGAGCTCCCCGGGCAGGGCGGGGCCACGTTCTTCGCGGCACATTACGAATATGCCGGCCGCCCGGGCGTGTTCCACCGCCTCTCCACATTGCGCCCCGGCGACTCCATCGAAGTCGCGCTCACCGATGGCACGCTGCACCGCTACCGGGTCACTTCAACCATCGAATATGCCCTTGCCACCATCGACATGGGCGCCCTGCTGCACGGCCGCGAGGGGATCGAAAGCATTACCCTGATGACCTGTAGCGGGCCGGCAAACGAGGGCGAATATGCCTTCCGCACGGTCGTCCTGGCCGAACGGTCGGAGTGACCGCGCCCGCTCAGGGGCCAAACGCTTTCTCGATCCCGTACACGCGCCGCTCCCGCTCGAATTTCGAGACATCGTGGCTCAGCACCAGCAGGTCGTGCTTCTGGCCAGCCCGGTCCTTCACCTGGTCCCTGAGGATGGCCTCGGGCCTGAACCCGAGACTCTCGAACACTGCGATGGCGCCCTTCTGGTCCACCGTCATCTGGGCAACCATCTTCTCGATGCCGAGGCCGACCGCGTTCGCGAAGGCCTCCTGGGTCAGCATGCGGCCAAGCCCAAGCCCCCGCGCGGCCTCCGCAACCACCACCCGCAGCTCAGCGACGTGGGCGGTCCAGCGCAGCTGATTCCGGTGGATGGTCGCGTAGCCGATGACCTCGCCGCCCGAAAGAGCGAGGATCGTGAACGCCTCGCCCCGGCCGATTTCACCGATCCACTCATCCACCGCGGACTCCTGCGTGATGTCGCGGCGCAGGAAGAGCAGGTCGTGCTCCGGGAGCCTCCGGGCAAAGTCGAGCACGGCCTGCCGGTCACCAGCTGTCATCGGGCGGAGTGTCACCTCCCGTCCATCGATGAAGCGAGTATCGGGAT
Organism: Thermoflexus sp.; assembly: GCA_037439905.1. GTDB lineage: Bacteria > Chloroflexota > Dehalococcoidia > Tepidiformales > Tepidiformaceae > Amarobacter. The sequence goes on along the minus strand of JBBIVC010000147.1, from coordinate 384 downwards.
AGGAACGCGGAGGTTCGATCGCCATGGGACACTCCACAAGCTCTCGTGGGACTATCGCGTCGACGATAGCCCGCCCCGCGCAGCCCCACAAGCGCCGGTCAGCCGCTCGCCAGCTCCCGCAGCACCAGCCCGTCCGTCGGGAATGCGAGCGGGGGCGGCTGCCCCGGGTCGAAGTACCCCAGTTCGGAGAGCTCCCCGTCGGCCGGGTACAGGTGGCCGCCGATGACCCGCCCGGCGAACCAGATCCCAACCGTCTGCCGCTCCCGGTCGTGGAAGTTTGAATGCACCGCCCCGATGCCCGTGATCTCCACCTCGAGTCCCGTCTCTTCACGAAATTCCCTGGTGGCCGCCTCGCGGACGTCCTCGTCCCACTCCAACCTGCCG
>JBBIVC010000146.1:0-6068 GCA_037439905.1 Thermoflexus sp. | reverse complement strand
CAAGCCGTTTCGGGTCTATTGCTGGTTGGTCGTGTACCTGGGGCTGATGCTTTCGACGCTGATGCTGGTGCGCGACATCAACGATGGGAGGAAGTGGTTCTTCCTCGGGTTGCTCTCGACGTTCGCGGTGGACACGGGCGCCTACGCGGTGGGCCGGGCGATTGGCCGTCACAAGATGGCGCCGAAAATCAGCCCGAAGAAGACGTGGGAAGGGGCGGTTGGCGGGGCGGTGGCGGGCGTGGGCGCCGTGTTCGGGCTCAATGCGCTGTTCGATACGGGGGTGGCCCCGGGGACCATCTGGCACCTGGCCGTGGCCGTGCCGCCTGCGGCGATCCTCGGGGACCTGCTGGAGAGCTGGATGAAGCGGCGGATGGGCGTGAAAGACGCGTCGGGGCTGCTGCCCGGGCACGGGGGCTTCATGGATCGGCTCGATTCGGTGGTGGTGGTCTTCCCCGTGCTGTACCTGTTCCTGCAGCTCCGTGTGCTTTGATAGGCTGGAGGTATTCCTTCCGCCGGGGCGACGCATGACAACGGAAATCGAGGGCACCGCGCTCCAGCACCGGTACGCCGAAATCAACGGGATCCGGATGCACTACGTCGAAGCTGGCGAAGGCGAGCTGGTGGTCTTGCTCCATGGCTTCCCGGAGTTCTGGTATTCGTGGCGCCACCAGATCCGGGCACTGGCGCGGCACTGCCGCGTGGTCGCGCCGGACCAGCGCGGGTACAACGAGACCGGAGCCGTGCCGCCGTACGACACGGGAACGCTCCAGCAGGACATCATCCAGCTTATCGAGCACCTCGGTGAGCGCGACGCGCACATCGTTGGGCACGACTGGGGTGGAGCGATTGCGTGGCTGCTGGCGATCGAGCACCCGGAGCGGGTGAGGTCGCTGGCGGTGTGCAACCTGCCGCACCCTGCGGTGTTCCAGCACCGCGTGAGGCGGCCGCGGCAGCTGCTGCGGAGCTGGTACATCGGGTTCTTTCAGCTCCCGTGGCTTCCCGAGAGGGCGCTGGCAGCCGGGAGGTATCAACGGCTGGCCCGGCGAATGATCCGCGAGTGCCGCCCCGGCACGTTCACGCGTGACGACATCCGGGCGTACCTGGAGGCATGGCGGCGCCAGGGGCTGGGAGGCGGCATCAACTGGTACCGGGCGCTGGCGCGCAAGCGGCCTCGCCTGCCCGACCCTGTTCCGCTGGTTGTCGCGCCAACGACGCTGATCTGGGGCGACAACGACGCATACCTGGGACGGGAGCTGACGGAGGGCACCGAACGGTATGTGGTTGACCTGACGGTGCACCACCTCCCCGGGGTTTCACACTGGGTGCAGCAGGAGGCGCCGGCCGAGGTGAACACCTATCTGCTGCAGCATCTCGAACGGGTACACGCGCTTGACTGACGAGGGGACAGCCGAACTTGAGCAGATGATCTTCCCGGCGGAACAGCCGCCGCTGCTCCTCCAGAAGAAGGTAGTGTTCGGAATCGCGGCTGCGTTCGCGCTCACGGCAGTGCTGTATTTCATCGCGACGGAGTATTTCGGGCTCTCGTTCCAGATCGATGCCGAGCCGTTCCAGGACTGGGTGGAGGACCGGGGGGCGCTTGCGCCGATCGTTTTCATCCTGGTGATGGCCCTCTCGGTGCTGTTCGCGCCAGTGCCAAATGCCCCGATCTACATCGCGGCGGGGATCGTCTGGGGGCCGGTGCTGGGCACGGCGTATTGCATGGCCGGGCTGACGCTCGGTTCGGCGATAGCGTTCTGGATTGCGCGACGGATCGGGCGGAAGCACCTGCCGCGGCTCATCGGCCACCGGGCCGCGAACCGGCTCGACGGGCTGGTCGAGACGATGGGAGGACGGGTGGTGTTCTGGTCGCGGATGATCCCGGCGGTGAACTTCGACTGGGTGAGCTTCGTTGCGGGGATGACGGCGGTGCCGTTCCGGGTGTTCATCATCTACAGCTTTCTCGGGATGCTCTTCCCCACGGGACTGACGGTGGTGGCCGGTGATGGGCTGGGGCGGGACCCGCGGATCACGCTGGCTGCGGGGGGAATCTGGGTTGGCGTTATCGTGGTGAGCGCGGCGTATTTCTGGGCGCGGCGCAAGCACATCATGGGCGAACCGCACCCGGTGACGAATCCGGGGGCAAGCGCCCGCCCGGAATTGGGGAAGCAGGCCGCGGCGGTAGGGGAACGGCCTATCTCCGGCACCGAGGAAGCGTAGGACAATCCCGCCATCTCGACTGGTGGTGCTCGCATGGCGGTCACGCGGTTCCCTTCCCACCTTCGATTGATCGGCCCCGGGGCGCGGACGGCCGCGCCAGCGGGCGCGCCAACGCGCATCCACCCGGAACTCCTGCCCGAGGCGGAGCGCGACCCGGTGACGGGGGCGGCGACCCGCGAAGCGCTCCTGGCGCGGCTGGAGATGGTGGGCAGCCTGGCACCCGCGATGCCGCTCTCGTTCGTGGCCATCCACCTGGAGGGCGGCGAGAGCGAACGGGCGGAGTTGCTACGCGCGGTGACCGCGCGCGTGCGCGAGCTCACGCGGGCGACCGATGCGGTTGGGCGGCTCGATCACGAGACAATCGGTGTGGTGCTGCAGGGCACGGGCGTGACTGCCGCGGGCGCGGTGGCAGCCCGGCTCACGCATCACCTGAACCGCTTGCCCGGCGCGCCACGGGGATTTCGTGTGACCGTTTCGGCCGCCACCGGGACGGGAGTGAACGCGGCGACGCTGCCTGCCGCGGCTCTCGATAGCTTCACCGGGGCCTGCGGCTAATCCGCCATAGGGACGGCAAAGTCGTCTCGGGGGCGGAGGTCCTTCACGACGGCTACTTCCTTGCAGTTGGTGAAGAACGGGCAGCGCACGCACTCGTTCCACACCTTTTGCGGGAACTCCATCACGTTCGCCAGGCGGAATCCGACCTTTTCGAAGAAGCCCGGCCGGTAGGTCAGGGCAAACACGCGCTCGAGCCCGAACGCCAGGGCGTCATCGACGCAGGCGGCGACCAGGGCAGCGCCAACGCCCTTGCCCTGGGCCTCCTCGGAGACGGCCAGGGAGCGGACCTCGGCGAGATCGGCGCCCATGATGTGAAGCGAACCGCAACCTACGACGCGGCCATCGAGGCGGGCGACCTTGAAGTCGCGGATGGCCTCGAAGATTTCGCCGATGGGGCGGTGGAGCATGTCGCCGCGGTCGGCCCAAAAGGTGACGAGGCGATGGATGTCATCGGCGTCCGAGAGGCGGGCGGGTTCGATACAGAGCACGAGCGGTTCTCCTTGAAGCTTCCGGGGTGAGCGAGCGGCAGGCTTCAGTGGCAGCGGGCAGGGGCGACGTGCGTAGCGTCGCCCGGGAGAACCTCGCGATGAACGTTCATCGGCATGGAACGACCAGTGTACGGGAATTCGTGTGTTATGGCAGCAACTTACCGGCAGGGCGACGGGGTTGTAGGCTTCGCAGCGGCCCGCGGATCGAACACCAGGCGGGGGAGGAGTGCCATGCGCGTTGCCCTGATGGGACAGGCAGCTTTTGGCGAGGCGGTCTTCAAGCGGCTCATCCAGGACACGGTGGAGATCGTTGGCGTGAGCGCGCCGGCGCCGGCCGGCGAGCGGAAGGACCCGCTCTGGGCCGTGGCTGAAGCTGCGGGTATCCCGGTGATCGACACGCCAGCCCTGAAAACGCTCGAAGGCCAGGCGGCGTGGCGCGCCCTGGGGGCCGACCTGGCGGTGATGGCGTTCGTGACGGAGATCATCCCGGACGAGGTGCTGCACATCCCGCCGCGCGGCACCATCCAGTACCACCCCAGTCTCCTGCCGCTCCACCGGGGGTCGTCGGCGATCAACTGGGCGATCATCAACGGCGACCGGGAGACCGGGTTGACGATTTTTTGGCCGGACCACGGGATCGACACGGGTCCCATCCTCTTGCAGAAGAGCTGCCCCATTGGCCCGGACGATACCGTGGCGAGCCTTTACTTTAATCAGCTCTTCCCAATGGGGGTGGAGGCGCTGGCGGAGTCGGTGCAGCTCGTCATCGAGGGGCGGGCGCCGCGGATCGGCCAGGACCACGCCCTGGCGACCTACGAGCCGCCATGTGGCGAGGGGCACGCGCGCATCCGCTGGTACCGCCCGGCGGACGTCGTCTACCGGCACATCCGGGGGTGCAACCCGGCGCCGGGGGCGGTCGCGAGCTTCAACGGGGCCGAGTTCAAGATCTTCGATTGCCGGCTGACGGGGGCGCAGGAGGCGGGGATGCCGGGCCGCATCCTCCGGATCAAGGACGAAGGCTTCGACGTGCGCCTGAACGGCGGCGTGCTGCGCGTGCTGCGCGTACAGCCGCAGGGGGGCAAGAAGATGGGCGCGGACGAGTGGGCGCGGGAGGTGGGGCTGGAGGTTGGGTCGCGGCTGGGGTAGGTGGAGAGCGGAGGTCAGGGGGAGAAGCGTTCCCATGCGGGGAAAAGCCCGTTCCGGACGTCATCCGTGGGGTCGAGGAACTCGGGGCCTGTAGTTCGTGATCATCCCGGTCATTGCCCAGCCCTGCTCCTGTTGGCGCCAGTACAGGCCCATCGAAACCCGCATCGTGGCAGCACCTCCGAAGCCCGGTGGGCTGTCGATGATCGCGGTGACGATTGCGACCTGCCGTTCCGGCTGGTCGTTCACCGCATACACCCGCAACGTTCCATCACCGTAGGCGTCAGACATCTCCGGATGAGCGGTACGACCGAGATGGCGCAACTGGTCGATGACGCCGCTGACCGGCACCGTGCTCCCTTCTGATCTCCATCTGCCGACGGAAAAGCCCTCGAACGTATCGCCGACGTTGAAGCATTCCGGGCCTCCGACCCGCGGCGGAACGTCGGCCGCGGTGCAAGCTACGCCGACAGTTCGCAGCCGGCTGACGACAAAATCTGTGTTCCCCTTGTTCAACTCGAGGTCGAGTTGTCGCATGAAGACCCAAAACGGGTCATCAGCGTGGGCCGGCGTGGGGCTCGCGGCCCCGATTCCAAGAGGCGTCGTGGACAGCGACGGGGACGATGCCCCAGGGGCCGACCTCTCGCCGCCGCTGCATGCGGACTCCAACAACCACAGGCCGAGGAACGCCGCAGGCCCAAGGCAGGATCTGGTCAACCTATCGGAACCTGCCACTTATAAACCCACGACGACGAGTCGCCAGCGTACATCTGCTTGCCGCAATAGAGATTCGGGTTCACTGAGGAGACCGTCACAAGTTCCGATTGAGGTAGTCGAGGACGCGGCGCTCCTGGTATTCCATGCCCTTCAGGTCGCGGGGCATGTGGCGCTCCTCCGGGAAGACGAGGAGGTCGTAGTCCTTGTCGGCGGCGGTGAGCGCGACGATGAGGCGGGCGGTGTGCCGGAAGTGGACGTTCTCATCGACCATGCCGTGGACGAGGAGGAGCTTGCCTCGGAGCTTCGCGACGTGGGTGAGGACGGAGCTGTCGTGGTAGCCCTCGGGGTTGGATTGGGGCGTGCCCATGTAGCGCTCGGTGTAGCCGGTGTCGTAGCCGTCCCAGCCGGTTACCGGCGCGCCAGAGACGCCGACCTTGAAGACCTCCGGCGCGCGCATCATCGCCATGCAGGTCATGTAGCCGCCGTAGCTCCAGCCGTAGATACCGACGCGCGAGCCATCGACGTAGGGCAGGGAAGCCATGTGGCGCACGCCGGCCACCTGGTCGTCGACCTCGACGGTGCCCATGCGGTCGGCGATCGCGGCTTCGAATGCGAGGCCACGGTTGGCGCTGCCACGGTTGTCGAGCTTGAGCACGACGTAGCCCTGCTGGGCGAGGTACTGGGCGCGCAGGTCGACCGTGAGCATCCAGTCATCGGCGACGCGCTGGACGTGGGGGCCGCCGTAAACCGAGACCACCAGCGGGTAGCGGCGGCCAGGTTCGAGCACGGGCGGGCGGTAGACGGCGCCGTGGAGGAGCGTGCCATCGGCCGCGGGAAGGGTGGTGAATTCGGGAGGCTGGAGGCCGAGCGGGTCGGCCTCGGCGCCCTCGTTGGCGAACAGGTCCGCGATGGTGGCGCCGGTCATATCCCGCACGGCGACACGGGGGC
>JBBIVC010000145.1:0-6093 GCA_037439905.1 Thermoflexus sp. | reverse complement strand
CGCCTCGCCGGGGTTGGACTGGCCCCATAGCCACTCGGAGACGGCGCTATCGTAGGTGGCGGTGTGGGCGAACGCCTTCCAGGCGAGGTGGCGGCGCGTCCCGGGCGAAACCCCACCCGCGCGCAGGCCCGCGAGGACCGCGTCGTAGTCGGCCGGGTCGACGACGACGATGACGTCGTTGTGGTTCTTGGCGGCGGCGCGGAGCATGGTTGGCCCGCCGATGTCGATGTTCTCGATGGCCTCTTCGAAGCTGACGCCGCCGGGCCTGGTAACCGTGGCGACGAAGGGATAGAGGTTGCAGCAGACGAGGTCGATGCCGGCGATGTGGTGCTGTTCGAGGGCGGCCATGTGGGCGGGGAGGTCGCGGCGGGCGAGGATGCCGCCGTGGACGGCGGGGTGGAGGGTCTTGACGCGGCCATCGAGCATTTCGGGGAAGCCGGTGATGTCCTCGACCTTGCGGACGGGGATGCCGGCCTTTTCGAGGGTGGCGAAGGTGCCGCCGGTGGAGATGAGCTCCCAGCCGAGGGCGGCGAGCCCGCGAGCGAACGCTTCGATGCCGGTTTTGTCGTAGACGCCGAGGAGTGCGCGCATGGTTCCACCTCCGGTGGAGGAATGCGGGATGGGGGATGAGGCGCGTGGGCGCCGGAATCCCGTCCCGGGGGATCGAAAAAGGCCCCGCGCGAGCTATGCAGCGAGACCTTCGGCCCAGGCGAGCGACCATGCGTTGGTGCCGGGCTCCCTCGCGGTGCTCCGCGAACTCGCCAGTTGCCCGGGGAGGGAAGTATACCCCGCCGCACCCCGCCCCGCCATTGCCGATTGGCGATTGCCGGTGCCCTCAGGGGGCGGTGGCGTCTTCGGCGAGGGTACGGCGGAGGTCTTCGAGGCGGCTGGTCACCTGCCAGACCTCGCACCAATGCTGCACGTAGTCCCAGTCGACATCCGGGAGCTTCCCGAGGTCCACGAGGTCTTTGAAGTCCTTGTGCCGCGACGCGAGGAGCTTCAAGACCAGCAGGTCTTCCCTGGTTGCAACGGGGATCGCCAGGCCCGGGGCGCGGACGGCCCGCTCGACGACCGTTGTCTCGAACTGAGTCTTCCCTACCTGCAGGTCAACAGGGACCAGGGTCGGCTGGTGCTCAAGCCTCACGAAGTCGGGGCCCGAGGCTCTTCCAAAGTCTTGCTGGAGCTGCACCGTGAAGCCGGCCTCCTGGAAGAGCCGAATGGCGATCTGCACCGCCGGGCCATCCGCCAGGACGGTGATGTCAACATCCATGGTGATGCGAGGCTCAACCCAACAATTGACCGCCTGGCCGCCGATGAGCGCGGCCCGAAGGCCAGCCTGATCGAGGATGCGACCTACCGAGGTGATGAGTGCGCGGGCCGCTTCAGGATTTCTGCTCAAGGAGCAGTCCCAACTTTCTTGCGCGCTCCCACATGGGGGCCGGACCATCGGCCGTGATCGGCCAGCGCCACGTTGGGCGCTCGGCGATGGTCCACGCGAGGCTCCGTTCGAGGCGTTCGGCAATGGGCAGTTCAAGGTGAGCGCGAAGTGCCGCGGCATGCGATTCCGCCTTCCAGCGGCCGATCTTCCGGAAGTGCTCCCGGTCGCGCTCCGAAACGGTGAACTTCGCCTGCTGCGTCATGCTTCCATTGTACCGCAGGGCGATAGCCCCCATACGGGCTTCGCACCCGGCACGTTCACCGCCCGAGGTGCGCCCCCGCGGCCCGGAGTTTCGCCTGGAGCGACGTCACATCGAGCGCGTCGAACGCGACGCCGTGCTGGAGCGCGAGCGCGGCTGCCGTCCCGGCCGCCTCGCCGGTCGCGAAGCAGGCCGGGATCTCCTTGGTGGCATGGTGCGCCCGGTGGTCGACCGAGATGCAGCGGCCGGCGGTCAGCAGGTTTGTGGTCGCCCGCGCCTGGAGCGAGCGGAAGGGGATGTTGTAGATGGCCCCATACTTGGTCCAGTTGCCGGTGACGGCGACCACGTCGTCGAACGGCCGGTCCATCTCCTCGCGGGTGAGGATGTGGCGGCCAACGAGGCGGCGCGACTCGGTGATGCCGAGGGTGGCGGCGAACCCGGAGAGGTAGGCCCGCTGGAAGCCGGGGGCCTTTCCGCGCAGGCGGTCGACCTCGGCGCGGACAAGCCGGCGGCACTCGACCTCGGCGTAGGTGAGGTCGTCCGGGTTGGTCGCGTCGATGTCGCGATCGATGCGTTCGGCGGCGCCCCAGGGGTGGAGGTAGCCGCCGGGCTGGACCGTGCGGTAGTAGCCGGGGCGCAGCGCGGAGGCCTCGGCCGGGGCTTCATCGACGTTCGCGGTGCGGAACCAGAGCCAGGGGTGGACGCGTTCGCTGGCGACCTCCTCGCCCGCGAGGACGGCGATATCGGCATCGCCGGTGGCATCGATGACCGCGCCACAGGCGATCGCCTCGCGGCCCGCCTTCGATTCGAAGATGACGTGGGTGATGCGGTCCGCTTCCTTCCGGAGACCGACGGCCCAGCGGTGGAAGCGGAGATCGACACCGGCATCGAGGACCATGCGGTCGGCTTCCACCTTGAACTCCTCGGGATCGTAGGCGACCGAGTAGCGGACGACGTGCGGGCCGCTTCCCCAGACGAGGCCAACGCGGCGGTACTTCTCAACGAGATCCGGGTCGGGCGAGCCCCACTCTTCGCGCGGGGGGAAGAGGCAGGCGTTGCGGGCCGCCAGCCGGTCGACCATTTCCTGGCAGAGCCCGGCGACCACCTGGTGGCCGCGGCCGTCGTCGAGCGTGAGCAAGAGGATGATGAGGCCGTTGCTGGCGAGGCCGCCCAGGGAACCATAGCGCTCGACAAGCGTCGCGCGGGCGCCGCCACGGGCAGCCGCGACGGCGGCCGCCATTCCCGCCGAGCCGCCGCCGACGACCAGGACATCGGTCTCGGCGACGACGGGGATTCGGCGTTCGGGTTCCGTGATGTACTGCGGCATCGCGTCATTGTGGGGCGTGTTGACCCGGCTGTCAGCGGGTGTGCGCCTACGCGCGTGATGGCAGCCACCAGCTACGATGGAGGCGATGCGAGTGAACCCTCTCGTGGCGGTCTCGGCGATGGGTACCGGCCTCGTGCTGGCGCCCTCGCTCGCGCTGGCGCGTGTGCTGCACCAGTCGGGCTTCAACCCGGAGCTTGACCGCCGCCCGGATCCACTCGACCTCGAGGCCACCGCCATCGCTCCGGGGCTGGTCACGCTCCGGGACGGCAAGCGAAAGCCGGCGACTCCCGCGGGTGCAGCCGGCCACTACCTGCTCCGGGGCGCGCGCGGCTGGGGCCATGCGGGCCCGGTGCTCGATTCCAACGGCGTGGTGACCGTCCGCGAGTTCCGCGCGGGCGCTGGCGACCTCCGCCCGGGCGATTATGTCCGGCTCGACGCGTTCGCCTTCGAAGGAGACCCCCTGGCCGCCCACGGCCTGCCGTTCGAGGACGTGGAGTTTGAATCGCCGCTCGGCGCGTTCCCGGCATGGCACGTCCGTGCCGGTGGCGAGACGTGGGCAGTGCTCGTCCACGGCAAGGGCGCCAACCGCCGGGAGGCGCTGCGCATCATGCCCATCCTCACTGGCCACGGTATCGACAGCCTGGCGATCACGTACCGGAACGACGAAGGCTGCCCCCCGGCGCCCCACGGGCAATACGCCTACGGCCGCGACGAGTGGGAGGAGGTCGAAGGGGCGGTCCGCTTCGCCCTCGAACGGGGCGCGGGCAGGGTGGTGCTGGTGGGGTACAGCATGGGGGGCGCCATCTCGCTGGCGTTCATGGGGAAGTCGAGCCTGGCCGGGCAGGTGGCGGCGCTTGTGCTCGATGCTCCAATGATCGACCTCGCCCGGACGGTGGAGCACCGGGCGCGCCAGCTGCGCGTGCCGGTGCGCATGCTGCCGGTTTCGAACCGCCTGGCGGCCCGGCGCTACGGGTTCGACTGGCGCGATTTCGACCACTTCGAGACGGCCCGGCGCCTGGAGGTGCCCATCCTGCTCTTTCACGGCGACGCCGACCCCACCGTCCCGGTGGAGACGAGCGACGCGCTGGCACTCGCGCGGCCCGACATCGTGCGGTATGTACGCGTCCCGGGCGCGGGCCACGTGCGGGCCTGGAATCACGACCCCGCTGCGTACCGCCATGCGGTCAGCGAGTTCCTGCGGACCCACCTGGGCTACGCGTGAGGCTGCGTTTCCCCGGCGCTTACTGGCCTCGCGGCACCATGACGCGGATGCCGATTGCATCCCGCAGGCCGCCCGTGATTGTCTCGCTGTTCTCGCTCCCCTTCGTTGCCTGGCTGCTGCTGGTCGCCTGCGACGACGGCGACGGAGCGCCCGGGCCTTCGCCCGCTGCGACGGTTCCCGGGGCACCAACCGCTCCGGGCAGCGGGGTGGCGACGCCGACCCCCTCCGGCACACCCGCACAGCCTCCCTCGGTGGCGCTGGAGAAGGTGGCCGGGGGGCTCTCCCGGCCGACGTTCGTGACCCATGCCGGCGATGGCAGCGGGAGGTTGTTCGTGCTCGAGAAGCAGGGCCGCATCCGCATCATCGAAGGCGGGAAGCTGCTCCCGGAGCCCTTCCTCGACATCACGAACGTCGTGAAATCGAGCGGGAACGAGCAGGGGCTTCTCGGGCTTGCCTTTCACCCCGGCTACGAGCGCAACGGCCGCTTCTTCGTGTACTACACGGCGCAGGACAACGACAACACGGTCGCCGAGTTCCGGGTCTCGGCCGAGGCGAACCGTGCGGACCCGCGCAGCGGCAAGGAGCTGCTCGCTGTGGCGGACAAGTATCCGAACCACAACGGGGGCATGCTCGCCTTCGGCCCGGACGGCTACCTGTACATCGCCATGGGCGATGGTGGGAGCTCGGGCGACCCGGACGACAACGGCCAGGACTTGCTCGCCTTCCTCGGGAAGATCCTCCGGATCGATGTGGATTCGGGCGACCCGTACGGCATCCCGGAGTCGAACCCGTTCATCGGGCGGTCGAGCGCGCGGGGGGAGATCTGGTCGTGGGGACTGAGGAACCCGTGGCGGTTCAGCTTTGACCGCGAGACCGGCGACCTGTGGATCGCCGACGTGGGCCAGAACAAGTACGAGGAAGTGAACTTCCAGCCCGCCGGGAGCAAGGGCGGCGAGAACTACGGCTGGGCGGTGATGGAGGCGAGCCACTGCTTCCGCCCGGCGCAGGGCTGCGACACGAGCGGCCTGACCCTGCCGGTTTTCGAGTACGACCACGGCGAGGGCTGCTCGATCACGGGCGGGTACGTGTACCGTGGCAGGGATTTCCCTGCGCTGACGGGAACCTACCTGTTCACGGATTACTGCTCGGGCAACCTCTGGGCGACGCGCCAGGCGGGAGGCCAATTCGAGACGGAACAGATCGGGCGGCTGCCGGACAGCATCTCGTCGTTTGGCGAGGACGAGGCGGGCGAGCTCTACGCGGTGCGCGATAGCGAAGGAGCGGTGTACCGGGTGGTCGCGCGGTAGCCGGCCGGCCCGTAACGCGCGCCACCCCGGGCAGCGCGGTACAGTTACCGGTGCCCCTGAACGGGAGCCCACGCCGGAGCCGGACCATGAAACTCGCCCTCTACCTCGGTTACTCGGGAGGCCGCATGGAGTTGCCGGTCGAATCGGTCCTCGAAGCGGAACGGCTCGGCTGGGATTCGGTGTGGACCGCCGAGGCGTACGGCTCAGACGCCATCACGCCGCTCGCCTACCTGGCTGCGTTGACGACGAAGATAAAGCTCGGCACGGGCATCATGCAGATCCCCGCGCGCACCCCGGCGATGACTGCGATGACCACGATGACGCTGGATGCGCTCAGCAAGGGCCGCATGCTGGTGGGGCTGGGGCTGAGCGGACCCCAGGTGGTGGAGGGCTGGCACGGGGTGCCGTACGGACATCCTGCGGCACGCCTGCGCGAGTATGTGGCGATCCTCCGCAAGATCTGGGCGCGCGAGGAGCCGGTAGAGCACGACGGCGTGCACTACCAGATCCCCTACCGCGGTCCGGGCGCGACCGGGCTCGGGAAGCCGCTCCGCTCGATCCTGCACGGCCGGCAGATTCCGATCTACATCGCGGCCATCG
>JBBIVC010000144.1:0-6163 GCA_037439905.1 Thermoflexus sp. | reverse complement strand
CGCTGGCATCATCTATGCCAAGGACGTCCTGCGGTGCCTGGCGGAGGGCCGCCGCCCGGCTCTGGCCGAGCTCGCGCGTCCGGCCTACTTCATCCCCGAGTCCAAGCGCGTGGACGAACTCCTCGCCGAGCTGCGCAAGACCATCGACGCCCGCCAGAAAGTGCACCTCGATTACACCGACGCCGACGGGGCGCTCACCCACCGGACCGTGCGGCCGCTCGGCCTGTTCTTCTGGGGCAACAAGTGGTCCCTGACCGCCTGGTGCGAGCTCCGGGACGATTTCCGCGACTTCCGCCTCGACCGCATGGCCGCCATGACCCCGCTGGACGAAACCTTCGCGCCGGAAGCGGGCAAGGAACTCGACGATTTCTTCAGGCGGATGGAGTCACGAGAACACGCAGGGCATTAGCACCGGCCGGGCGTCCGAGACCCCCGGACCCGGGCAGGCGTGCAGCGGACACCGCGCGCGACACGGCGCCGCGCCATCAGTTGCGCGCTGCTCGCCGTGCGTCGTATCTTTGATCTAGCTGGACAGGACGGCGCCGGTACCCGGCGTTCACCAGCACCCCCTTCTCCGTCCCAAAGAGCTGAAGACGATAACCCCACCTCGGCCGAACTGCCCAACCCTCCCCCGGGCACAACACGCACGCACACGGTAGCTCCCTTGCAAGAAACTGACCTCCACGAACAAACCTCCCCCACCACTGAGACCGGCGCACCCGAGGCTGCGACTCCACCCCCGGCGCCCCGCCGCCGCACCCGCGCCGCCAAGGCCGCCCCACCCGAGAGCGAGGTTGTGGATGTCGCCGCGGCCGCCGCCGCGAACGGCGCTACCGCCGGGGCGACCGCCCAGGCCGATGATGCTGCCCAGCCCGAGAAGCCTGCCCGCCGCGCCTTCCGCCGCGAAGCACCCGAAGCGGCGGCCGAGCCCGAACCAGAACAGCCGCAACAGCCACAAGAGCGCCAGTTCCGCCGTGAGGAGCGCCCCCGCACCGAGCCCGAAGCTCGCGAGGACCGCCCCGCGCGCGAAGAGCGCCAGTGGCGCCCCCGCGATGGCGCCGAAGGCCGTGAACGCCGCTGGGGCGACCGCGAAAGAGAAAGAGACCGCGACCGCGACCGCGGCGAACGCCCCGAGCGCGAAGGCCAGCGCCAGATGGCGCCGCTCAATATCGCCGAGCTCGAACAGAAGTCTCGCGAGCAACTCATCGAAATCGCCGCCCAGATGGGCCTCGAAGATGCCGGCGTCCTTCGCAAGTCCGACCTCATCTTCCGCCTCCTCCAGGCCCAGGCCGAGGCCCGCGGCAACGTCTTCTCCGGCGGCTTCCTCGAAGTCAGCGACGATGGCAACTACGGCTTCCTCCGCGGCGAGTCCATGCTCCCCGGACCCCACGACATCTACGTCTCCCAGTCCCAGCTCCGCCGCTTCGCCCTCCGCCCCGGCGATTACGTCACCGGCCAGGTCCGCCACCCCAAGGACAACGAGAAGTACTACGGCCTCCTCAAGGTCGAAGCCGTCAACGGCATGGACCCCGAGACCGCCAAGCGCCGCCCGTACTTCGAAAACCTGACCGCCATCTTCCCCAACCAGCAGCTCAAGCTCGAAACCACCCCCGATAACCTCACCCACCGCATCATCGACCTCATCGCCCCCATCGGGCGTGGCCAGCGCGGCCTCATCGTCTCGCCGCCCAAGGCCGGCAAGACGATGCTCCTCAAGAACATCGCCAACGGCATCTCCACCAACTACCCCGATGTCCACCTCATCGTCCTCCTCATCGGCGAACGCCCGGAGGAAGTCACCGACATGCAGCGCAGCGTCCGCGGCGAGGTGGTGAGCAGCACCTTCGATGAGCCCGTCGAAGACCACACCCGCGTCGCCGAAATGGCCCTCGAACGCGCCAAGCGCCTGGTCGAAGGCGGCAAGGATGTCGTCATCCTCCTTGACTCGATCACCAGGCTCACCCGCGCCTACAACCTCGCCCTCCCGCCCAGCGGCCGCACCCTTTCCGGTGGCGTCGATCCCATCGCGCTGTACCCCCCCAAGCGCCTCTTCGGCGCGGCCCGCAAGTGCGAGGAAGGCGGCTCGCTTACCATCCTCGCCACCTGCCTGGTCGATACCGGCTCCCGCATGGATGAGGTCGTCTTCGAGGAGTTCAAGGGCACCGGCAACCTCGAGCTTCGCCTCGATCGCAAGCTCGCCGAGCGCCGCTTCTATCCCGCCATCGATGTCCAGGGGAGCAGCACCCGCCGTGAGGAGCTCCTCCTAGATGAGAAGACGCTGAAAGGTGTCTGGCTCGTCCGCCGGATGACGGCTATGATTTCGCAGAACTCGCCGAACCAGCTCGAGGCAACCGAACGGCTGCTCGAACGGATCGCGAGGACCAATTCAAACGAGGAGTTCCTCGCCAGCTTGAGGACGGACCTCTAGGACCAAACCCCCTAGGGGCCAGGCATCCCCGCAATCAGAGGCAGCGGGGATAGCACGTAAAGGAGAATGCGAGCAAGGTTAGGCAGTGCTCAGCCTGTGGTGATGGTTCGCTCCGCCACCACAACCTGACCGGACGGTGTATGGGAATCGAGGGAACACGCGCACGATCCCACGCGCACGCAGCGCGCCACGGGCGACTCACGGTTCACGTGCTCATCGTGATGCTGGCGCTTGCCGCCGTCTTCGGCGCAGCCCGGTTCCCCAATTCCTCCAGCGCTTCCACCATCTCCACGGTCCCCTCGGTCAGCCTCTCCGGTCTCGCGGGAGGCTCGAACGCAAAGGCCGTCACGTCTTTCCGGCCCGGCGGAGCGATCCAAACCCTCGGCTCCGTCGCAGCCATCGCTCCCCGCTCCGAAACCGCAAGCCTTCGCGCCGTCGGCGGCGTCTCCCCAACCCTCTCGCTCTCCTCCGGCGTCACCGCTGCCGCTGTCACCTCCGGCGAGGTCGGAGCGGGCATCAAGCCGCTCGCCGAGATCATCGACCCCCGAAGCCCCATCATCGAATACAAGACCCAGGCCGGCGACACCATCTCGGGCGTGGCCAGCAAGTTCGGCGTCACCGTCCAAACCCTCCTCGATAACAACAAGACGGTCACCAACGCCAACCTCATCCCCCGCGACATGGTCCTCGTGATCCCGCGCAAGGATGGCATCCTCCACAAGGTTGGCTACGGCGAAACCGTCGATTCCATCGTCGCCCAGTACGACAACATCACCTCCTCCACCGTCATCGAATACAAGCCCAACGGCATCTCCGACCCTTCAAACCTCGAGGCCGGCAAGTACCTGCTTCTCGTCGGCGCCACTCCCAAGCCGCCGCCACCACCGCCTCCGCCTCCTCCTGCTCCCGCCTCCAGCCCGAGCGGTCCGTCCGCAGGGGGTAGCGCGCCCATCGCCTCGGGTGGCCGGTTCTCCGCCTTCCCGGTCGCGGCCTGGCACGGCGTCAGCGATGAATTCGGCACCTACCGCGGCCCCGGCCGTATTCACGAAGGCATCGACCTCGACCTCTACGGCTTCGGCCCATCGCCGCTGTTCTCCGTCTGCAATGGCGTGGTTACCCGTGTCGAATACCTGACCTACAGCTACGGCTACTACGTCGTCGTCGACTGCGGCGAAGGGTGGACCACGCTCTATGCCCACATGAGCGAAATCCACGTCACGCCCGGCCAGGCGGTCAGCGCCGGCACCGTCCTCGGCCTCTCCGGCCTCACCGGCTACACCACCGGCCACCACCTCCACTTCGAAATCCGCTACTTCGGCGGCCCGGTCGACCCGCGCCTCTACATCGGCTTCTAGCGCCGGGCCGCCGGGGCCATCCCGGAACGCCGGGCCGCGAGGCGTGAAGGCGCCTCATCAGAGCCTCTGCGATCCGCGGGTCTCGCGGCCCAAGTCCGCCGCAGTCCTCGCATTCGCGGCCGCGCATCGCCCGCTTCCAGCCTCCTGCACCCGGGGCCGATGAGGTGCCTGCCGCCCGCGCTGGTATGGAATCGGCCTCCCACTGCTGATACGGTAGCGGCGAACCCTTCGGAGGAACCCCGTGCGAGACGACCTCGCGCTGCTCCTGTTCGGCCTGCTCGTCGCCCTGGGTCTTACGGGCTACCACTTTCGTATCCAGCTCCAACCGTCGCGCGCCGCCGCCGCCGGGTTCGCCGGGGGCGTTGTCCTCTGGGGCATCGCGCTTTTCGGCGTCTGGTACGCATGGAGCCAGTCCCGGCCTGCTTGCGGCGCTACCTGCGAGGACTTCACCGCCGTCGTCGGCGAAGACATCGACGCCCTTTCCATCCAGCCCTGACCTTGCCGGCGTGGCTGCTACCACGCGCCACCATGTACGCTGGTTGCACGCACATGTATCGCCCGCTCGATCACCCGCTGCTCCACCGCCTGCGGGGCCAGGTGCTCTATGCCGCCGGGCCCATCGGTTCCACGCTGCTCTCGTTCAACCTGGGCCCGGAAGCCTACGTGGCTCCCGATGGCGAAGCCCACGACGGCTGCCCCGAGTGGCTTAACGTCTCCAGCCCCCAGACCCTCGAGCGCATCTACCACATGTTCTATTCCGCCGGCCTCGATGCCGTGGACTCCTGCTCGTTCGGCGCCAACGAGGTCGTCCTCGCCGAATTCGGCCTCGCCGATCGCACGCGCGAGCTGAACCGCCTCGCCGCGCAGGTCATCGGCCGCGTGCGCGATAGCTACAGCACCCCGGGGTGGCCCCGCTACGCCTTCGGCACCATCGGCCCCGGCACCAGGCTTCCCAGCCTTGGCCACATCACCTGGGACGAACTTCTCCGGGGCGCGCGCGAGCAATGCATCGGCCTCATCGAAGGCGGCATCGACGTCCTCAAGATCGAGACCTGCCAGGACCTCCTCCAGACCAAGGCCGCAATCGCCGGCGCCGCCGAGGCCTTCGAGTACACCGGCAAGCGCATCCCGGTCATCGCCAGCGTCACCATCGAGACCACCGGCACCATGCTCCTGGGCTCCGATATCGGCGCCGCCCTCACCGCACTCGACCCGCTCGACATCGTCGATATCGTCGGCATCAACTGCGCCACCGGCCCCGAGCAGATGGTCGAGCACGTCCGCTACCTCGCCGCGCACTCACGCCGGCCCGTCTTCATCGCTCCCAACGCGGGCCTCCCCGAGGTCATCGATGGCCAGGCCTGCTACACCCTCACCCCCGACGAATTCGCCCGCTACCACGAGATTTTCGTGAACGAGTTCGGCACCAACATCGTTGGCGGGTGCTGCGGGACTACCCCGGCCATGTTCGAAGCCGCGATCGCCAGGATCGGCCGCAACCGGCCTCCGAAGCGCCGCCCGGCAGCCAGCGCATTCTTCCTCGGCGATCCCGCTCCCTACGAAGCCAACGTCTCTTCGCTCTACACCAGCGTCCCGATCGAGCAGGAAACCTCTTTCCTCGTCGTCGGCGAACGGACGAACGCCACCGGTTCCCGCGCCTTCCGCGACCTCCTCCTCGCTGAAGACCTCGATGGCATGGTCGCCCTTGCCCGCGAACAGGCGGCCGAGGGTGCCCACGTCATCGACGTCATGGTCGACTACGTGGGCCGCGATGGCGTGCCAGATATCGAGCGCCTCGTTGGCGCGCTCCGCACCCAGTCCACCCTCCCGCTCATGTTCGATAGCACCGAGGTGGCGGTCGTCGAGGCGGCGCTCAAGCTCTACGGCGGCAAGCCCATCGTCAATTCCATCAACCTCGAGGATGGCGAGCGCAAGATCACCCGCCTCCTCCCCCTCATCCGCCGCCATGGCGCCGCCGCCGTCGCCCTCACGATCGACGAGCAGGGCCAGGCCCGCACCACCGAATGGAAGGTGCGCGTCGCGAAGCGCATCTACGACATCGCCGTCAACCGCTACGGCATGGAGCCCGGCGATCTCCTCTTCGACTGCCTCACCTTCCCCCTCTCCGGCGGCCAGGAAGACCTCCGCCGCGATGCCGTCGAAACGCTCCAGGCCATCCGCCAGGTCAAGGCCGAGCTCCCTGGCGTCCACACCATCCTTGGCGTCTCCAACTGCTCGTTCGGGCTCAAACCCGCCGCCCGCCGTGTCCTCAACTCCGTCTTCCTCTACGAGGCCATCGAGCACGGACTCGATGCCGCCATCGTCAACGCGAAGCAGATCCTCCCCCTCAACCGCATCCCCCAGAACCAGCTCGAAACGG
>JBBIVC010000143.1:0-6352 GCA_037439905.1 Thermoflexus sp. | reverse complement strand
CGTGGGGATCATCCTCAGGTTGCCCGCGATGATGACGGCCGCCTGGATCGCGATCAGCAGGGCGATGCACGCCGCCAGCAGCCGCCCGTACGTATCGCCCGCCTCCGCCGAAACCCGCAGGCCCGCGTAGAGCAATGCCACGTACAGCAGCGCAACTCCCGCCGCGCCGGCCAGTCCGAGCTCCTCCGCGATGGCGGTGTAGATGTAGTCCGTCGGCGCGGCCGGTACGGCGTCCGGCTGTCCCAGCCCCGGGCCGGCGCCCGTTATCCCGCCCGCCTGGATGGCATAGGTCGCCTGCATCACCTGGTACCCGCTACCCGCCGGGTCCGCGCCCGGGTCGAGCCACGTGTCGATGCGCACCTGCACATGGTCAAACAGTACATAACCCGCGATCCCCGTCGCTGCCAGCAGCCCGATGCCTCCCAGCACGAAGCGCGCCCGGCCGGTAGCCAGGTACAGCGCCCCCACCGCCAGCAGAAGGAGGATGGCGATCGACCCCAGGTCGCGCAGCAGCGCGAGCGCCCCCACGGCGCCGAAAAGAACCACCCCCAGCGGCGCCAGGTACGCCGCGCCCGAGTACGTGCGGTCTCCGAGACGCAGCGTGGGCGACGCCAGCACGCTCGCCGCGTCGGCGAGATACCCGGCCAGGAACACCACGACGAACACCTTGATCAGCTCCGTCGTCTGCACCGACTGGCCCGCCACTTCGACCCAGAGGCGGGCCCCGTTGATCGTCGTACCGAACACTCCCGTGGCGACCAGGACAACAATCGCGGCCACGCCCGAGGTGTAGGTGTACTGCTTCAGACGTGGGTACCGTGTGCCCATCCAGAGCCCGGCTGCAAAGGCTGCCGCGCCCACGCTCACCCAGTTCGCCTGGTCCGCGGCCACCCCGGGCGCCAGCCGCATCACGAAGACCAGCCCCACAGCCGCCAGGAACGCTGGCACCGCGAGGATCTCCGGCCTCGCCCTGGGCGCCAGCACCCTCCCCGCCACATGAGCTACCAGACCGGAAGCGGCAAACTGGGTTAGGATGCGCCCAGTGCTGGCTGGAAGCGCGATCTCGGCGGCGCGCAGCGCATACCACCCCAGGACGGCGAACCCCGCCGCCCCGGTCAACAGGAGCACCTCGATGTTGCGCTCGCGCGAGCCGCTGGCCTCCCGGAGGCTCATCTCCCGGTGAACGCCACGGACGTCATAGACGGACGATACCGCCTCGAACGTTTGCTTGGTACCGGCGGCATGGCCGAAGTCTGGCTCGCCGAGGACCAGCGCCTCGGCCGCTGGGTCGCGGTCAAGTTCCTTCGGGAATCGTTCAGCGCCGAATCCGATGCCGGCGCCGTCGCTGCCTTCGATCGCGAGGCCCGCGTCATCGCCAGGCTTCAGCACCCAAACATCGTCGCCGTGTTCGATGCGGGCATCCACGAAGGCCGCCGCTTCATCGTCATGGAATACGTGCACGGCTATACCCTGCGCGAGCTCCTCGAAACCCAGGGGCGCATGACGGAAGCCGAGGCCATCCGCTACGGCGTACAGGTAGCGGCGGCGTTGCAGTACGCCCACGAGCAGGGTGTCGTCCACTGCGACATCAAGCCAGAAAACATCATCATCAACGAAACCGGCGTCGCGAAGGTCACCGACTTTGGAGTGGCCGAGACGATCAACCGCACGCTCGCCCCAGGACAGGCCCAGGACCTCCTTGGCACCATCGCCTACCTCGCGCCCGAGGTCATCCAGGGGGCCCCGCCCGGCCCGTCCGCCGATGTCTATGCCCTCGGCCTCACCATCTACGAGATGGTGGCCGGCCGGCTGCCCTTCACCGGCACGTCCGCGGCCGCCATTGCTGGCCAGCGCCTTGCCGTCCCGGCGCCGCTCCTCCGCACCCACGCCCGCGGGGCCTCCGCCGAGCTCGAGGGCGTACTCGCGAGGGCACTCGCCCTCTCTCCCGAGGACCGCTTTCCATCGGCGGCCGCCTTCGGCGCGGCGCTTCGGCGGGTGCCGCTTGCTCCCGCACCCGCCGCCCCGGTCGTGGCCCCCCCGGGGCGGCCGCCGCAGCTTCGCCGCCGCGAACCGACCGCCCGTGTTCGCCGTGGAGCCGTTCGCCAGGACGCTGCCGGCATCACCGGTGCCACCATCCTGGTCGTCATCGGCATCATCCTCGTCGCCATCGGCGTTGGCGCCGCCGCCGCCATTTTCCTTGCCAACCGCGACGAGGCCGGCGCCCCGGCTCCCACTCCCACACCCACGACCGCTCCGCCCACGGCAACGCCCACGCGCCAGCTGGAGCCCACGGCAACGCCAACGGTTCGCCCCTCCCCGTCCCCATCTCCCACCCGCAGCCCCAGCCCGGCGCCTTCGCCAACACGGACGCCGACTCCTACCCAGGCGGCCGCCACGCCGACTCCGCCCCAGGTCACGACCACGCCGGTCACCCCCGGGCCGACAACCCCGCCAACAATCGGCCCCACTTCCACGCCGTCGCCGACGCCCTGACTTCATGGGCCACCCGGGCCGCAGCGAAAAAGAGGGGGCTGCCATTCAGCAGCCCCCTCTCCAGGATCACGTTCGGTCGCGTTCCCGCTAGACGCGGTGGCACCAAACCCAGTGCTCTTTTTCGGCGGTACCGACATTGCGCCAGTCGGGACGGCGCGCGCGGCACTCGTCGATGGCGATAGGGCAGCGGGTGTGGAACACACAACCGCTGGGCGGGCGCAGCGGGCTGGGCACGTCGCCGAGGAGGATGATGCGTTCGCGCTGGCGCTCCACGTCCGGGTCCGGGATCGGCACGGCGGAGAGCAGGGCCTTGGTGTACGGGTGAAGCGGGTTGTCGAAAATCGAGTCCCGGTCGGTCAGCTCCATCATGTGGCCCAGGTACATCACGCCCACCCGGTCGCTGATGTGGCGCACCACCGAGAGGTCGTGCGCGATGAACAGGTAGGTGAGGTTGAACTGGTCCTGCAGGTCCTGGAGCAGGTTGATGATCTGCGCCTGGATCGAGACATCCAGCGCCGAGACCGGCTCGTCGCAGACGATGAAGTCCGGCTCTACCGCGAGCGCGCGGGCAATACCAATGCGCTGGCGCTGGCCACCCGAGAACTCATGCGGGAAGCGGTTGGCGAAGTAAGGGTTCAGGCCCACCGTCTGCAGCAGGTTCTGGACGCGCTCCTTCTTCTCCTTCCCGCTCGCGAGCTTGTGGATGGTCAGCGGCTCGCTGATGATGCTGCCGACCGACATGCGCGGGTTCAGGCTCGCGTACGGGTCCTGGAAGATCATCTGCATCTTGCGGCGGAACCGGCGGAGCTCACCGCCCTTCACCTTCGTCAGGTCGGTCCCTTCGAAGTTCACCTTGCCCGCCGTGGGCCGCGTGAGCTGCAGGATGGCCTTCCCCGTGGTGCTCTTGCCACACCCCGATTCGCCCACCAGGCCGAGCGTCTCACCACGCCGTACCTCAAACGAGATACCGTCGACAGCGCGGACATCGGCCACCTTCCGCTGGAAGATGATGCCTGCCGTGACGGGGAAGTAGACCTGCAGGTCTTCGACCTGCACCAGGGCCTCGCCAGCGGTGCCAGTCCGCTGGCGGGTGCTCGAGCTAGTTTGCTGCGCCAACTGGCACCTCCCGTTGCACGCGCTCCGCTTCCCAGCAGGCGGCGTAGTGCTTTTCTGCGACCAGGTTGAACGGCGGATACTCCTCCGTGCACCGGTCAACGCGCCAGGCACACCGCGGGTAGAAGGGACATCCCGGCGGCAGATGGGCGAGGTCCGGTGGCAGGCCCTCGATCGGGACCAGCTTCTCCTTGCGCGACTCGTCCAGCCGCGGCACTGAATTGAGGAGGCCGACGGTGTACGGGTGCTTCGGGTTGCGGTACAGCTCCACCGCCGATGCGGTCTCGATCACCTTCCCCGCGTACATCACGTTCACCCGGTCGGCGTAACGCGCCACCACCCCCAGGTTGTGGGTGATGATGATCACGGCCGTCCCGAACTCCCGGCTCAGCCGGTTCATCACTTCGAGGATCTGAGCCTGGATGGTCACGTCGAGCGCCGTGGTCGGCTCGTCCGCCAGCAGGAGCTTCGGGTTGCAGCTCATCGCCATCGCAATCATCACGCGCTGGCGCATGCCCCCCGAGAACTGGTGCGGATAGTCGTCCAGGCGGTTTCGAGCCTCCGGGATGCCCACCATCTCCAGGAGCTCGGCCGCGCGGTCGCGAGCAGCCTTGCCGTGGAGGTCCATATGGAGCTCCAGGGCCTCGGTCATCTGCCGGCCGATCGTCAGCACCGGGTTCAGCGAGGTCATCGGCTCCTGGAAGACCATCGCGATCTCGTTGCCGCGGATCTTCCGGATCTCATCCTCGTCCAGCTTCAGGATGTCCCGCCCCTGGAAGATGATCTCCCCGGAGACGATCTTTCCCGGCGGCTGCGGGATCAGGCGAAGAATCGAGAGCGCCGAGACACTCTTTCCACACCCCGATTCCCCCACCAGTCCGAGCGTCTCGCCTTCCTCCACAACGTAGGAAGTCCCATCGACCGCCCGGACGATGCCTTCCTGCGTGTAGAAGTACGTCCGCAGGTCTTTGACCTCGAGTAGCGCCATCCCTTCTCCTTTCGCCTGCCCATCCCACCGGGCAGAGCGGCCAAGCGCCGCGGCATTCCAGTTTTCGAGTACGTGGGGAAGAGGAGACTCGAACTCCTACGCCTTACGGCACATGATCCTAAGTCATGCTCGTCTGCCAGTTCCGACACTTCCCCACAAGTGGCTGGGCCCGCCAGGGGCCGGCCCGCAGTTCGGATACAGGGAGCTGGTGAGCCGCGGAGGACTCGAACCTCCAACCGGCTGATTAAGAGTCAGCTGCTCTGCCAGTTGAGCTAGCGGCCCCCTCAGGACGCGCGGGAGTATATCACGCGCCATTTGCTACGCGGCAACTGCACGGTACTTAACGATAATAACGTGATTGACACTATGCGACAGGGGACATGGATCGCTCCCTTTTCGTTCCAAATCCCTCCGCTACGTCTCGCGGATGGCCGTCACCACGCTGTTTTGGGGCAGGAGCGCAGACGTCCACGTCTGGCCGAAGCCGGCCTCCGTCAGCATCTCCGCGATCCGGCTCCGCGTCCGGTTCTCACCGCCCAGGAGCGCCATTGTCAGGCCACTCGCGGCCGGGTGGTCGGGCCCCGTCGCATCCTCGGCAAGCATCGGCTCGGCAACGATGATGGTCCCGCCCGCCTCCAGCGCGTGGTAGCACCGGGAAAGAATGCGCGCGCAATCCGCGTCGTCCCAGTCGTGCAGGATGCTCGAGAGCAGCGCCGCATCGTGCCCCCCGGGCAGCTCGTCTTCGAAAAACGACCCTGCCACGAACGCGATCCGGTCAGCCATCCCGGCCGCCGCGATGCGCTCGAGCGCAAGCTCGCGCACCGGCTCCAGGTCGAAAATCGTCACGCGCAGCTGTGGATTCGCCCGCGCAAGGCCAATCGCGTAGCCCCCCGCATTCCCGCCCACGTCGAGCAACCGCCGGAACCGGCTGAAGTCCACCACTTCGGCGAGGCTCCTGCCGCCGTGCACCGCATTGGCGAACATCCCATCCGCGAACCATCGCTGCTGTTCTGCCGAAAACCCGGCGAACATGTCGTGCTGCCCCTGCGGCGTCCACGGCCGGCCACTCGCCAGCGCTTCCGGGAGGTGCGCGATCGCTTCGTAGAACCCCTGGAAGAGCAGCCCCCGCCCGCCCACGTAACGGGGGCTCGACCGCACCAGGAACACCGAGGAAGCCCTGGTGTTCCGGAACGCGCCATCGGCCTCCCGCTCGATCAGGCCGTTGCTCGCCAGGAACGCCAGGAACGCCGGCGCCACACGCCGCGCCAGCCCGAACTCCGCCTCGATCTCCTCGCGCGTCATCGGCGCCCGCTCCAGCCGGTCGAAGATGCCGATGGTCAGCGCGTGCGCCAGGGCCTGGGCACGTATCGCCCCGTCTTGCAGCGCATAGATCTTGAAGCGTGCGGCTTCGAGTTCATCCTCCATCGGCACAATCCTCACGTTCAGGCGCCAGGATTTGCAACGGCCTGATCGTTGCGCCCGCCCGGCGTACACTTCCACCCACCGTGGATGCCCAGGACGGCCCATCGCTCGCACCGGTCGTCTTCGGGCGCCGCCGCCCCTTCAGCTGCCACCGCGCTACCCTCTCGGGCCGCCACATCCCCAACTCCCTCGCGGCAGTCGATGAGTGTGTGGCGGCCCGCGTCCCCCGCTTCGAAATCGATGTCCGCTTCCTCGCCGACGATGCCATGCTCGTCTTTCACGATGGCCGCCTCGACCGCGGCGTGGTAGGGCGCATGCGCCAGCGCCATGCGCCGG
>JBBIVC010000142.1:0-6363 GCA_037439905.1 Thermoflexus sp. | reverse complement strand
CGAGGAGGCGACGATGACGACGACGGCGGTGGAGCAGGGGATGCCACTCCCACGACGGCCGGCGTGCAACCGGGCACGCCCACCGCTCCAAACCCCACCCCCGCCGGGGAGGTCATCAAGAAGGACGGCATCAACAAGGCCCGGCAGAACGCCATCTTTGCGACCATCAACCCGTACGGCGGTCTCGATAGCGGTCTCCTCTGGGGCTTCACCATCTTCGACCACCTGTGGTACACCCCGCTCGATACCGGCATCAGGGAAAACTTCCTCGCCACGAGCATCGAACAGCCTGACCCTACGCACTTCACGGTGGTGATTGGCGAATCGTTCTTCCACGACAAGGCGCCCGCGAACGGCCGGAAGGTCACGGCCCAGGACGTGAAGGCGAGCTTCGAAAGCGCCGCCCGCCAGACCAAGATCTCGAACAGCTCGTGGTGGACACAGACGCTCGATACCATCACCACGCCCGACGAGAAGACATTGAATTTCACGCTCAAGCAGGTCGACGCGTGGACCTTCAGTTCGACCAACGGCGGGAGCCCGATCGCGAGTTCGATCCTCCCCCAGGAGATCGCGGCCGACCCCAGCTTCATGGATAAGGACCTGGTCGGCAGCGGGCGGTTCCAGTTCGTGAGCCACGAAAACGGCACGAACTTCAAGCTCAAGCGGCACGAGAAATGGCGCATCGCCGGCGAGCCGTATCTTGCTGGCGTCGAGTACAAGCTCATCCAGGAGCAGGCGGCTGCACTGGCGGCGTTCTCGGCCCAGGAGATCTACGCCGTCGGCCTCAACAACAAGCTCGAACGCGAGGACATCAAGAGCAAACACGGCGACAAGGTCGTGATCGATACCGACGACAGCCGCTCGGTGTGGATCCTTCAGCCGCGCGGCGATGGCCAGTGGGCCGACCCACGCGTCATCCAGGCGATCAGCTACGCGATCGACCGGAAGCAGCTGATCGAGCTGATGAACTTCGGCGAAGGCAAGCTCAGCGGGCCGGTGCCGCCAGCGTTCGGCGAAGCGCTGCCCCCGGCCGAAATCGAGGCCACCTGGGGCAAGCACGACCCCGCCGAGGCGAAGAAGCTGCTCTCCGCCTCCGCGTTCGATACCTCGAAGGAGTACTCGATCAAATACCCCACGCTCGGCGACCGCTATCAGCAGTTCTCCTCCATCGTGAAGTCGCAGCTCGAAAAGAACCTCGGGCTCAAGATCAAGCTGGTGCCCGAGGACTTCGGACGGTGGTTGAGCCAGTCGCTGTACGGCTCGGACTACGATGGGTTCGTGGCGTACCCGTCGCTCTCCTACGACGACCCGAGCTCCTACATCGGCCCCTACGCGAAAACCATCGGCGGGCGCCCCAACTGGGCCGGGTACGTGAACGACGAAATGGACGCAGGCGTGCAGGGACAAAAGCGGATCCTGGACGACAAGGAGCGGCGCGCGGCGGTCCAGGACCTTCAGCGCAAGGCGTGGACCAACGGCGCGCCGTTCATCCCGACGTTCATCGCGATCACGAACACCGCGACCTGGGGCTTCGTGAAGGGGCGCGTCACCGGCCGCGGCAGCTATGGGGCCTTCAACGGGAAGGTCTATATCGATAAGGGCTAACCGACGCCGATGCGCCAGTACGCCCTTCGACGCCTCGCCTACCTGCCCATCATCATGGTCGCCGTTTCGCTGGTGACCTTCTTTACCCTTCGCCTGCCGTGGGCGACCGACCCCGTCCTCCAGTACGTGAACCAGAACACGACGCTGGAACAGGAGCAGGAGATTCGCCGCGAACTGGGGCTCGATAAGCCGATGCTCCAGCAGTTCGCCATCTGGATGGGCCAGGTCGCCCGCGGCGACATGGGCGAGACGTTCCGCAGCAACCAGCCGGTATGGGAGGAGATCAAGCGGCGGCTCCCCGTGAACCTCGAAATCCTCGTCCTTTCGGTGTTCTTCAGCACGTTCTTCGGCGTTGCCTTCGGGGTCATCACGGCGGTGAAACAGAACTCCCCGGTGGACTATGGCTTCCGCGTGTTCGCGGTGTTCGGCCAGTCCATCCCGGACTTCTTCCTGCTCATCCTGCTGATCGTCCTGCCTTCCATCTGGTGGAACTACTCGCCACCCGTCGGCGGGCACGTCTCGTTCTTCGATGACCCGTGGGAGAACCTGCGCCTCTACGTGCCCCCTACGCTCCTTCTCGGTGTGGGCGGCGCCGCCGCGATGATGCGGCTGACCCGGTCGACCCTGCTCGAGGTCTTTCGCCAGGACTACATGCGGACGGCGAGGGCGAAGGGGCTGGCTGGCCGCGCCGTGGTGCTCGACCACGGGCTGCGGAACTCGCTGATCCCCATCATCACGCTCATCGGTGGCCAGGTGACCGCGCTCTTCTTCGGGTCGCTCATCCTCGAGCAGATCTTCTCCATCAACGGCCTCGGCCAGTTCTTCCTGGTCTCGTCGATCACCGCCGACTTCCCGGTGATCCAGTTCCTCGTGCTCTACACGGCCCTCATCGTCATGCTGATGAACCTGGCGGTCGACCTCTCCTACGCGCTCATCGACCCGCGGGTGAAGTACACCTGATGGCCGCCCGGACAGCCGCGCAAGCGTACAGCTGGGGCGCCGTGCCCCGCCGGCCGGGCCCCGGGCGGCGCCTCCTGCGGACCGCCTCGCAGCACCCCGCCGGCGTGTTTGGGCTGCTTGTACTGGTCCTCTTCGTGTTCGCCGGCGTGTTTGGGCCATCGCTGGCCCCATACGACCCCGACGCGCTGGCCGTGGGGACGCCGCTGGCGGGCCCGTCGTGGTCGCACCCATTCGGCCTGAACCAAAACGGCCAGGACATCTTCAGCCGGATCATCGCCGGCGCGCGCATCTCCCTCACGATCTCCGCCGCGGCGATCTTCATCGGGGCGACGATCGGGTCGTTCCTCGGGATCCTGGCCGGGTACTATGGGCGCTGGATCGACTACCTGGTGCAGCGTTCGGGCGAGGCGTTCGCGGCCTTCCCCTCCCTGGTGCTCTATTTCATGCTCCGCGCCGCCCTCGGGCCGGGCATGAAGGCGATCATCGCCGCCATCGCTATCGGCGCGCTGTTCGGCGGCAACCGCGTACTTCGCGGGCAGACCATCATCGAGCGGAACCAGGTCTATGTTGAGGCGGCGCGCGCCATGGGGTGCTCGGAATGGCGCATCTTCTTCCGGCACGTCATGCCAAACGTGCTGCCCCTCGTGATCGTCCTGATGAGCGGGGCGCTGGGGGCCGCCATCCTCGCCGAATCGGCGCTGGCCTTCCTTGGCCTGGGGGTGGAAGAAGCATCGTGGGGCCGCGACATGAGCGGTAGCAACCTGTCCATCGCCAGGACCGGCTACTGGCACGTGGTGGTGTTCCCGGGCCTCGCCATCAGCCTGGTGGTGCTGGGGGCGAACCTCCTCGGCGATTCCCTGCGGGATATCTGGGACCCGCGTCTCAGGCGGTAGCCGAGGGACGCCTCGGGAGCTCGCCCTCGACGAATGCCCGGACCATCAGGACCAGTGCGCTGACGACGGCCACCAGCAGCGGCGTGGCGAGGAAGACCCACGTTCCGAACGAGCGGTCGTTGGTCGCCCACAGCGCCCCCAGCGTGAGACCCATCCCCACAAGGACGCCACCGCGATAGACCACCTCGGACTGGCGGCCGTCACGGTATCTCAGGCCCGAGACCCAGAGCGCGATGGCCGGGAAGCCCATCGCGGTCAGGTAAATGAGCCCCACGGCGATCGCAAAGAGCCAGCCCTGCCCCGTGGCTCCACCCACAACATGGAGCGCGAAGGCGGCTGCAAACGCCGCGAAGGTGAGTCCGAGGCCCCGTGCCGCCTGCATCATCCCGAGGATACCATCCCGGAGGTGAGCGAGCGGAGCAGGGCCGTGCCGGTCACGGCGGCAGTCTCCGTCCGCAGGATGTACGGCCCGAATGTGGCCGGTATCGCGCCGTGCCGGGCGAGGTTCGCCGACTCTCCCGGGGAGAGGCCCCCTTCCGGTCCCACCACGAGCGCGATGTGCCCGGCCTGGGGCAGGAGCGGGAAGAGGTCCGCCGGGTGGCGCCCATCGCGATCCGCCACGACGATGGCCCCGCGATGGCCCGCGAGCAATCGTTCGAGGGGTGCCGGCGGTTCAATCACCGGGACGAACAGCCGGCCCGACTGCTCTGCTGCTTCGATGACGATCCGGCGCCAGCGTTCGAGCCTCGATGCGGAAGGAGTGTCGCCGCGCTGGGTGAATGCGGTGATCGCCGGCCGGATGATGTCGGCTCCAGCCTCAACGCACTTCTCGATCGCCCACTCAAAACGGTTGGCACGCACCAGGGCGCACCACGTCTCGATGACCACAGCGGGGGGCGCCTCCTGGCGGGCGATTTCCCCAACCTCGGCCACCACGCTCCCCCTGGTGACTTCCGAAACCGTGGCTGCCCACTCGCGCCCGTCGCCAGCGAACAGCAGGAGCGGGTCCCCGGGCCGCACCCGGAGGACGGCCGCGAGATGGCGCCCGGCATCCCCATCGATGGTCACCGGGCCGTGGGCGAGCCTGTGCGGCAGGTGGACGCGCGGGACGTGGCTCACGCCTGAAGCTTAACAGCGCTCAGGCAGCTGTTTCGCTCTGGCGTTTGAGTCCCTCGGCTTCCAGGCGCAGGTTCTGCCTGATGCCGCGCCCGAGGATCGGCTTGAGCAGCGCCGCGGCGATGCCGCCGATTTCCACAGATAGCGTGACCCGCGCGCCGCCGGGCGCGGCATCGATGACGTGCCCGGCGATGGTCCTGGCTCCCCGGACTCGTGTCTCCCACGTGAACGAGCGGCCAGGCGCTGCCTCCGTGACGGTCCACGTCGATTCGGGGGTTCCCCTGGCCCGGACAGCCGCCGCCGTGCCTGCGCCGAACGGGCCATCGGAAAGCTTCCTCACCGAGATGATGGAGGGAGTCCAGTCGGGCCAGCGTTCGATGTCGGCCATGACCTGCCAGATACGCTCGGGCATGGCGTTGATGTCGATCGAATGTTCCCAGCGGGGCATGCGGTGCTCCTGTGATCGAGTCTCCCGGCGGGCGGTGTCCGCCCTGGTGGGTTCGATGCTGCGCTGACGGCCGGGGGCGCTTCCGTGAGGCAAAGCACAGAGTGGGACCAAGGGAGGAGTGCCACCGCCAAAGGGCTGGCCCCACGGGCGGGATCCGGAATCACCCGCCCGCGGAGCCCTGCCCGCGATCAGTTCACCCGGCGCTCAATGCCCTTCCAGTACTGCTCGCGGATGACGAACTTCTGAAGCTTGCCGGTCGCGGTGCGCGGCAGGCTTTCGACGAAGTCGACGCTTGTCGGGCACTTGAAGTGCGCGAGGTGCTCCCGCGTGAACGCGATGATCTCTTCCTCTGTGGCCGTCGCACCCTCGCGAAGGACGATCAGCGCCTTGGGCGTCTCGCCCCACTTCTCGCTGGGGACGCCGATGACGGCGCATTCGAGCACGGCCGGGTGCTTGTAAAGCGCGTCCTCGATTTCCGGCGAGGAGATGTTCTCGCCGCCCGAGATGATGACGTCCTTCTTCCGGTCGACGATGTTGATGTTGCCGTATTCGTCCCAGACGGCGAGGTCGCCGCTGTGGAAGTAGCCGCCGTAGATCGCCTTTGCGGTCTCTTCGGGCTGCTCCCAGTAGCCCTTGAGCACGACGTTCGAACGAGCGCAGACTTCGCCGATCGTCTTGTTGTCTTTCGGCACGGGGTTGCCGTCGTCGTCGAGCACCTGGATGTCGACGCCGATGGCTTCGACGCCAGCGCGGGCGCGGCGCGTGTAGTCGGAACCATCGGGATTGTGGAAGTCGGGGCCCGAGACGGTGAGGATCGGGGCGGTCTCGGTGAGGCCGTAGATCTGGATGAACTCCCAGCCCAGCTCCTGCTCGAGGCGCTGGATGAACGCGGCTGGTGGTGGAGCCCCCGCGACGGTGAACCGAGGGCGGGTGGTGATGGTGTAGTTCGCCTTGTCCGGGAAATTCAGGATGGTGCTCAGGACCGCCGGCGCCATGCAGGCGAACGTGATCTTCTCATCCTGGATGAGACGGTAGATGTCGGCCCCCACAACCGCCCGGAGCACCACATGCGTCGCCCCCATTGCGGTCAGGGCAAACGGGCCGCCCCAACCGTTGGCGTGGAACATCGGCAGGGTCCACAGCTCGCGGTCCTCGTGGCGGATGCGCAGGTGGGCAATGAAGTTGTACGCATTGATGTAGACGTTGCGGTGGGTGAGCATCACGCCCTTGGGGCGTGCCGTCGTGCCAGAGGTGTAGTTGATCGACGTGACGTCGTTCTCATCCTGGTCGACGTGGGGCGTCGGCGTTACCGGTTGCGCGCCGGTGAGCTCATCCCAG
>JBBIVC010000141.1:3140-6391 GCA_037439905.1 Thermoflexus sp. | reverse complement strand
ACGTGGCGACCATCAACGACGTGCTGAACAACGGCTTCCTGATGGTGGTGCAGTCGACGCTGACACTGCTCGGGGCGACGGTGATCCTGCTGGTGCTGAGCTGGAAGCTCTCGCTGGCGACGGCGATCATCCTGCCGCCGCTGGTCATCGCGACGGCGATCTTCCGGGTGTATTCGCGGCGGGCGTACGGGTCGGTGCGGGAGCGGATTGCGGATGTGCTCATCCACATGCAGGAGAGCTTTTCGGGGCTGCGGGTGGTGCAGGCGTTCGCGCGCGAGCAGCACAACATGGAGCGCTTCGGTCCGATCAACGAGCGGAACTTCGAGGCGAACGTGAACACGGTGCGGATTTCGGCGCTGTACTTCCCGGTGGTGGAATGGCTGAGCGGGCTGGGGATCGGCGTGATCCTGTATTTCGGCGGGCGGCAGGTGGCTGGCGATGCGGTGACGGTGGGCACGGTGACGGCGTTTGTGTTCTACCTGGAGTTCATCTTCCAGCCGATCCAGAACCTCTCGCAGGTGTACGACATGGTGCAGAGCGCGGGGGCGGCGCTGAACAAGATTTTCGGCGTGCTGGGGATCAGGCCCGATGTGCCGGAGCCGGAACGGCCGGCACGGGTGGAGGGGCACCTCCGCGGGCGGATCACGCTGGACG
Organism: Thermoflexus sp.; assembly: GCA_037439905.1. Taxonomy (GTDB): domain Bacteria; phylum Chloroflexota; class Dehalococcoidia; order Tepidiformales; family Tepidiformaceae; genus Amarobacter. Next base: position 5,737 of record JBBIVC010000141.1, on the reverse strand, counting down.
GGGTGACGTTCGGGTATGACCCGGCGCGGCCGGTACTCACGAACATCACCCTGCGCATCGAACCCGGGGAGCACGTGGTGCTGGTGGGGCCAACGGGCGCGGGGAAGTCGACCCTTGCGAAGCTGATGACGCGGTTCTACGACCCGGTGGAGGGGACGGTGGCGATCGACGGCTACGACCTGCGCAGCCTGGCATCGAAGGACCTGCGGCGGAGCGTGACGATGGTCCCGCAGGAGGGGTTCCTGTTCACGGGGACGATCCGGGAGAACATCCTCTTCGGGCGGCCCGGGGCGACGGACGCGGAGGTAGAGGCGGCGTGCCAGCGGCTGGGCATCCACGAGTTCGTGATGTCGCTGCCGAACGGATACGAGACGCTGGTGAGCTTCCGGGGGTCGCGGCTTTCGGCAGGGGAGAAGCAGCTGGTCTCGATCGCGCGGGCATTCCTGGCCGACCCGCCGGTGCTGATCCTGGATGAGGCGACATCGAGCCTGGACCCGGCGACCGAGGAGCAGGTAGAGGAGGCGCTGCGGCGGCTGCTGGCAGGACGGACGAGCGTGGTGATCGCGCACCGGCTGAGCACGGCGGAGCACGCGGACCGGGTGCTGGTGGTGGATAAGGGGACGATTGTGGAGGACGGGCCCCACCGGGAGCTGCTGGCGCGTGGCGGGTACTACAGCGCGCTGTACCGGCAGTGGACGGCGGGGCGGGAAGTGCGGAGCGCGTAGGGAGGCGGATTAGCCCCGGCCGAACAGCCGGTCGAGGTCGATCACCACACCCGGGATGGCTGATAACGGGACCCGGCCGCCACTGTAGCCGGTCGAAGCGTACGAGCCGCCGGGCTGGCGGACCCAGGCGGTCAGCCGCGGTTCGTAGGGGTCGAGCAACCAGACCTCCGCGTCGCCTCGGGCCTGGTATGCCGCCAGCTTGGTGGTGACGTCGTATTCGCCGGTGGATGGCGACCAGACCTCCGCGACGAATGGCAGCGGTTCTGAGTAGGCCTCCATGACGTCGCTGCGGCCACGGAACTGATCGACCAGCGCAGCGGGGACGACGAACACGTCCGGGATGAGGTAGCTCGGGCCGGAGCGCAGGCGGCTTTGGTCGCAGCGGACGTGGTACTCGGCATGGCTGACCTGCGAGCGGATGGCGTAGGCCAGCTCAAACGCGAGGTCGTAGTGCTCCATCGTCATCGGCGGCTTCCTGCGCAGCTCGCCCTCGACCAGCTCCCACCCGGCCGTGGGTTCTTCGAGGGCGAGCTGTTCGTAGGTTCTCGTCGTGACTGCCATGGGCGCCATTCCTCGCTCAAGGGTACATCACCGGCCGGGTCGCTACTTCAGCCCGAACAGCTCATCCAGGCCGGCCACGAGCCTGTCCAGCTTCATGACCTCGCGGGTGGCGGCAATGACGCCGGGCATGAAGGAATCGCGGCCGGTGGTGTCGTGGCGGATGCTGAGAGTTTGGCCGAGGCCGCCGAAGAGGACTTCCTGGTGGGCGACGAGGCCCTGGAGGCGGACCGAGTGGATGGCGATACCGCCGAGCTCCGCGCCGCGGGCGCCAGGAAGGGGTTCCATTTCGGATTCGCGGTAGGAGAAGGTGCGGCCGCGCGCGGCGAGCATACCCTCGGCGGTGGTCTTCGCGGTGCCGCTGGGGGAATCGACCTTCTGATCGTGGTGGAGCTCGATGATTTCAGCCTGGTCGAAGAAGCGGGCGGCCTGGCGGGCGAAGTGCATCATGAGGATGGCGCCGATGGCGAAGTTCGCGGCGACGACCACGCCGAGCTTGCGGGCGGCGGCTTCGCGGGCGAGCCAATCGAGGAAGCCAGCGTCGAGGCCGGTGGTGCCGATGACCAGGCGGGCGCCGGCTGCCAGGGCTGCTTCCGCAAGCTTTGGCGTCCAGGCGGCATTGGAGAAGTCGATGACGACATCGGGATGGGCATCGCGGAGGCAGGTTGCGGCATCGTTGTACAGGGGCAGGCCGTCGATGGCCCCGGGGGAAGCGAGCCCATCGAGGTAGGCGACGGGGGCCATGCCAGGCTCGGCGAGGACGGCGGCGGCAACCTGGCGGCCCATGCGGCCGGCGCCGGAGACGGCGATGCGGAGGTCGGTCATGGCCTGATTTTGGGGTGAGGCGGTACCGTTGTCGAACGGGCAGCCGGGCGCGCGGCCAAATCAAACTCTGTTATAAACACGAAAGAATTACTCAATTGGTCGACCCGGCGATTCCCCTATGGCGGCGGGGAGCCGCTCGCCTTTACCCTGCGGGTGCCCGGAGAGCAACGGCGGGAGTACTCATGCCCGCCTCCAGAGGGAGCAGGTCGTTGGAGGAGCAGCGCGGCCCGGCGCAGGCGCAGGCCGAGGGTACCCCACGCGAGGCGGGGGGAATTGCCATGGGCGACGCGCTGGCTGGCCCGGATATCCTGGCGGCGCTCATCCCGGAAATCGTCGCGCGGATGCCCGAGGCACTCATGATCACCCGGCGCGATGGGACGATCGTGTTGGTCAACCGCGCGTTCGAGGAGATGACCGGGTACACCGCGGGCGACATGGTCGGCGCCCACCCGCGCCTGCTGCGGTCGGGCTGGCAAGGGCCGGCGTTCT